>DASXKA010000151.1:0-2528 GCA_036497085.1 Steroidobacteraceae bacterium
CCCGGCTCCTATGCCGAGGTGCACTTCGATCTGCGCGGCACGGACACGGCGCTGCTGCGGGTACCGGTCAACTCGGTGCTGTTCCGCGCCCAGGGCTTGCTGGTCGCGACCGTCGACTCCTCGGGGCATGCACACCTGCAGCGCATCACCCAGGGGCGCGACTTCGGCCGTGAGATCGAGGTGCTCGCGGGGGTGGAGGAAAGCGACACGCTCATCGTCAACCCGCCGGACTCGATCAGCGACGGGATGCAGGTGCGGGTTGCCTCCCCGGCCGCCGCACCCGCCGGCGCCGCGCCGGCGGGAAAGAGCTGATGCGCGCAGGCACGCGCCTGGCACTCGCGCTCGGCTGCGTCCTCGGCGGCTGCTCGCTTGCCCCGCACTACCAGCGTCCGGCAACCCCGGCGCCGGCGGCTTTCTATGGGGAGCTCGGCGAGTGGAAGGTCGCGGCGCCGGCGGACAAGACGTCCCGCGGCGCGTGGTGGTCGATGTTCAGGGACGAGGAGCTCAACGAGCTCGAGTCGCGCGTCACCAATGCCAACCAGAGCCTGAAGGCCGCCCTGGCGCGTCTGCAGGAGGCACGCGCCCAGACCCGCGTCGCCCGCGCCGGCTATTTCCCTACGCTCGGCGCGGACGCGAGCGCGACGCGCCAGCGCATTTCGACCCACGCTCCGGGCTTCGCGCCCGGCGCGGAGCCGGTCTACAACACCTTCACCGTCGCCGGCGACCTGTCGTATGAGATCGATCTCTTCGGCCGTATCCGCAACACCGTCGCCGGTGCGCGTGCCGCGGAGCAGGCGAGCGCCGGCGACGTCGCGGCGCTCGACCTGAGCGTGCATGCGGAGCTCGCGACCGACTACTTCTCGCTGCATGGCCTCGACGCCCAGCAGCAGCTCCTCGACCGCACCGTCGCCGATTACGCCAAGGCGCTCGAGCTCACCCGCAATCTCTACCAGGGCGGCGCGGCTGGACTCGCCGACGTGCAGCAGGCGCAGGCACAGCTCGAGAGCGCCCGCACGCAGGCCGAGGATACGCGTCTGAAGCGTGCCCAGACCGAGCATGCGATCGCGGTGCTCGTGGGCTCGGTGCCCACCGGCTTTCATCTCGAGGCGCGGCCGCTCGCGCCTGATCTCGCCATCCCGGCGGTCGATCCGGGCCTGCCCTCGCAGCTGCTCGAGCGGCGTCCGGACGTCGCTGCGGCCGAGCGCCGCGTCGCCGCCGCCAACGCCGCAATCGGCGTGGCGCGCGCAGCGTACTTCCCGGTGTTCAGTCTGCTGGGCTCCGCCGGACAGGAGAGCACCCAAAGCAACACCTGGCTCCAGGCACCGAGCCGCTTCTGGTCCATCGGGCCGCAGGGGGTGCTCACCGTCTTCGACGCGGGACTGCACGCGGCGCAGTCGGCTGCTGCGCACGCGACCTACGACGAGCAGGTTGCCAACTACCGCGCCACGGTGCTCACCGCCTACCAGGACGTCGAAGACAACCTGGCGGCGCTGCGCCAGCTGGCGCTCGAGGACGTGAGTCAGGCAGCTGCGGTCACGGCGACCCAGGGTGCGCTCGAGCAAGCGATCTTTCGCTACAAGGGTGGCGTGGTCACCTACCTCGAAGTTGTTTCGACGGAAAACGCGGCGCTCGCCGCGCGTCTCGCGGCTGTGGATATCGAGACGCGCCGTATCAGCGCGACGGTACAGCTGGTGCGCGCGCTGGGCGGAGACTGGCAGACGCACCGCCCCACGGCCGCGCGCTAGCGTAGCGGGTACTGACTCCCGCAGGTCCGGCACCTCCGAACGCAACCGCGCGAGCGGCTCGCAAAAATGCCCGCGCCGGCTTGTCCGGAGGTGCGGCCACCGGCAGCGGATCCGCCGACTTGATCAGCGGATCGGTCAGCCCTTCGGTGAGGTCAGCCCTGCGAGTGCAGATCCTGGCGTGCCTGCTCCTCGGCGCGCTGGACCTCGCGGCGCGAGTCGGCCTTGGGCTTGAGGGCGTGAATCGCCGTGCCGAGCGATTGTCCGGATGTCATCCGGTCCTTGAGATCGGCGAACGGGATATTGAGATTCTGTGCGACGTGCAGCGCGGCCGAGCACTCGCTCAGATCCTTGAATCCCCGGCAGGCGTCCTCGGGCGTGAGGCCCGCAGGCACGAGCGCGGCAAGCCGCGTGTTGCCGGAAGCCGCGGTTGTGTGCTGTATCTCCGCAGCAGCCGGAGGATCTGCGGACGGAGCCGGGCCGGATTCAGTCTGCGGAGCAGGCTGCGGCTGCGGGCCGGACTGACCGTATGCAAGCGGTGCGAGCGAGACCGCGATTGCGGTCACCAAGGAAAAGGCAATGCGTTTCATGACACCCTCCGTGGTTGGCAAGGGGCTCGTGCACGAAGACGCATCGGGTCGCCGGCGTTCGCGAAATCACGCTCAAATCGAGCTTCCGCGCGCGGAGGTAGCGAACCTCCGTGTTCGCCGGCCCCCGCGGCGGAAGATCGTGCGCTCGGGCCGTGCGCGCTATTTAGGACCGCCGCCGGCGATCCGGCAATGTGTC
>DASXKA010000152.1:0-17319 GCA_036497085.1 Steroidobacteraceae bacterium
CTGCAGCGACACCAGCGCGTTCACCCTGGAATTCAGGCGACCGATGTGGTCGAGGAAGGTGGCCATCACCTCGGCACACGACACCTTGCGCGCGCGAATCGTGCGCACCAGGTCCACCGCGCTCATCATGACGAGCGGCGAAGCTTCGGCCTGGGTACTCATGGCACGACCATTCAAATCCTGCGCAGGGCCCGTCAAGGCGGGTGGCGGGCGACGCGCACCGCCAGTGTATAGTTTGAGGCCATGCAGAGGCGACTTCGCTACACGAGTGCCCGAATATTCACCTGCGGCGTCCTGACTCTCGCGCTGAGCTCCTGCTCGCTCATCAGCCTCAGGACCCCCGAGCGCCCGCTCTCGCCCCGCGATCTCAACGCCCGCATCCTGACGCGCGAATTAGCGGCGCAATTCGTGGCGTCGGTGAACCGCTGCGCGGACGACATCGCCGCCTCGGAGCACGACCCAGAGGTGGTCGACAACACCCTGCGCTGGGAGATCGCGGCCGTCGGCGAGAGCCGGCGTGCCGCCACGCGCCTGGCGCCGATGATGAGTCTCCTCGATACCTGGGCGCTCGCTGCCCAGATGCAGGCCTTCATGGCCGAAGGCGCCCCGGGTGGCGCTCTGTTCGGGGCCCACCAGCAGGCGGTGCGCGACCTCTCCGCCAGTTACGCCGGCGACGCGCAGGCGCTCGCGCGCCGGCTCATCACGCCGCGGGAGTTCGCCACCTATCAGGTTTTCGTCGAGAGCTATGTGCGCGAGCATCCGCTCGCGGACCTGACGTTGGCGCGCCCGTCGATCGTCGCGCTCTGGAGCCGCCAGCAGGGAGCCGATACCCGCCTGGTCGATTCGCTCGGGACGATTCCCGAGGCCATGGCGGACACCGCCGACCGGCTGGAGATCTACGGCGACACGGTTCCCTCGCAGGTGATGCACCGCACCGAGCTGGCACTGCGCGAGTCCGGCTACACGCGCGGCGACGTCCAGGCGTCGATCCGCCAGCTCAACGAGCGGCTCGAGCGACTGACGGCGGTGGCGGAGTCGACACCGGAGCTCGTGCGCGGCGCCGAAGCGGAGGTGCGGCAGAGTCTGCACGAAGTGCTCGACCGGCTCGATGCCTCGTCGCGGACCGCTGGCGAGGCGCTGCACGCCGAGCGCGTGGCTCTGTTCGCTGACCTGCAGAGCGAGCGCACTGCGGTCATGGCGGAGCTCGACGTCGAGCGCAAAGCGGCCGCCGAGGATGCCGCGAGGATCTCGAGCCGCGTGGTGAAGGAGACGGGTGCGCAGCTGCGCGAGCTGGCCGCGGAGGTACTGTTGCTGCTCATCGTACTCGCCGTGGTCGTGCTCGGCCTGCCGTTCGCCGCCGGATATCTGGTGGGGCGTGCGCGCACCAACGCCCGCCCCTGAGACGTGATGGAGCAGCCGAGTCTCGGCCGCCTGATGAGCGCGCGTAGCTTACGGCGCCGATTCCTCACGCCCCCCTCACGGGGAGCGCAGCAAGATACACAACCCTCCGCAACAGCCCGGAACGCGTGCCCGTGCCGGCACCGTCGGCGAAAAGGCGTGATGAATATTATGAGCAGATGGCTATGCCTGGTGTGTGTCCTCGCGCTCGGCGTGGCGCACACACACGCAGCCGAGCCGAGCGTTGGAGCGATCGTCGGTGTCGTCACCACTTCGTCCGGCATGCCGGTGGCGCACGCAACCGTGACCGCCCTGCGTGCCGACGGCGGTGCGATTCGCGCCACTGTTTCGGGAAGCGACGGTGTCTATGCCTTCGGCGACCTGCCACCCGGGCTCTGGAGCATCACCGCGCAGCTGGGCGGAGCGCCGGAGCTCAGCGTGCCGGCGCTCGCCGTGGTTCCGGGCAAGGCCACCCGTCAGGATATCGTCATGAACGTCGTGGCGCCCCCGCCAGCACCGGCCGTCGCGGCCGTGCCTGCGCCCGCCGCCGCGGTCGCGCGGGTCCTGCCGGAAGCGCTGCAAGCGCCCGAGCCCGCGCCGGCGGTCGATACCCAGACTCCGTTTGCAGTCGGTGATCTCGGCTGGATGAACGGGACCACGCGGACCTCGACGCCCATCTTCGACACTAAGTTCTTCACGCCGGAGGTGCGCTTCGACGTCAACTATCTGCAGGACTTCAATCACCCGACCGACCACACGATCGTCGGCTCGACCGAGGAGTTCCGCTCAGGCGAGTTTCAGATCGAGCAGGTGAGCTTTGGCGGCAACTTCCACTGGAACAACGTCCAGGCGCGATTCCTGTCGATGCTGGGATTGTTTGCGGTGACTACCCCTCGCAATGACGCGAGCGCCGGTGTCGGCCAGTGGGACCTGCAGGGCGCTTACAAGTACATGTCGGAAGCCAATGCCGGCTATCACCTCGACGTGAACCACGGGCTCAACGTCGACGCCGGCATCTTCGTCTCCTACATCGGACTTTTCAGTTACTACAACTTCGACAACTGGACCTATCAGCCGTCCTTCGTCTCGTCCAACACACCGTGGTTCTTCAACGGGCTGCGGGTACAGTGGTTCCCGACCCAAACGCTGAAGATCGAGCCCTGGCTCATCAACGGCTGGCAGTCCTACGCCAAGTTCAACGGCCACCCGGGCTTCGGCGGGCAGATCCTGTGGATTCCGAACGAGAGCTTCAAGCTGGTCTTCAACACCTATTCGATCGGCCAGGACAACCTGGCGAGCGGCAGCGGCGTGCCGAACAACGGCGGCAATCCCAACGCCGCGATCGGGCTTCCCAATCCGAATGCGCCGCCCATCAACTACGCGAACGTCACGCGCGTGCACGAGGACGACAGCCTGCTGTGGAAGTATTACGAGGCCAAGGACAGTGGCCCGGGCCTGTCCAGGATGGCGACCTCGATCACCTGGGACATCGGCTGCGAGTACGGCGGCGGCGTGCACTGCGCGAGCGGGCCCAACAAGGCGAACTTCTTCGGCATCATGGCCTACAACCGCTTCTGGTTCGACCACGATCTCTATGCGGTGACCCTCGGCGGAGGTTTCATGAACAACCCGGGCCGTTACCTTGCGCTGCTACCGCCGATCAACGGCGCGACGGCAGCGAGCGGTTCACCCTACTTCACGGAGAATCCCGGACAGAAGCTCTATCAGTGGGACACGCAGCTCAACTTCCAGTACATGCCGAAGCCCTGGATCACGTGGTGGACCGAGGTCACGTTCCGCCATTCCGATGTGCCGTACTGGACCGGGTCCGGGGGAGTGACCCCGCCCGTCGGCAACACCGGCTCCCCGTCGAGCTACGTGTGCAACAACGGCAGCGTCATCGGCGCCGACAACTGTGCCGGCGAGGGCGGCATCTGGTACCCGGATCTGCGCAGCAGCGAGGTGATCTGGGGCGCGGGGGTGATGGTCAAGTTCTAGGGCTGAGTCTCGAGAAACGCAGCGACCGCGTCCATATCGTCGAGATTCAGGTTCTGCGCAACGCCGTGCATGATGGCGACGTTGCGCATGTTGCTCTGGAAGGAGGCGAGCTGCTTCAGGACATACTGCCCGTGCTGGCCCGCGAGCCGCGGGAAGTCCTGCAGCCCATGCGCATCGGGACCGTGGCAGCTGCCGCAGGCGGGGACGCCCTGTGCCGGAACCCCGTGCTCGTAGATCTCCCGTCCGCGCGTCGCCGCGGCAGAGGCGCCGGCGGCGCTGGGCTCGGCATGCTGCGCTGCGTAGTACGCCGCCAGCGACTCAATCGTGTCATCGTCGAGCTGGCTGGCCATGCCCCACATGTAGGAAATGGCATCGGGATCGCCGCGCGACTGCGAGCGGAACGCCTTCAGCTGAGCGACCAGATAGGTGGCGTGCTGGCCCGCGAGGCGCGGATACTTCGGCTGGGTGCTGTTACCGCGTGGCCCGTGACAGGTGCCACACACAGTTATTGCAACCTTCTGCGCGTACGTCCGTGTGGCAGTGTCGGGCTCGTCGGCGCGCGCGCAGGGTACCGCGGTGGCGAACAAAATAGCGGCTGCCGCGGCCATCCAGGCCTCCCGTACGGACCATGACCGGCGGCAAATCTCTGCGATGATGAGCATGATGGTCACCTCAGTACGCGAACCACAGCAGCAGGTACATCGTGTTGTTGTCGGCCGCATTGCGGCCAACGCCGTCATAGTTGCTGCTCGACCCATTGAACTTGCTGTACCACGTATATTGCAGCGACAGCTTGACGTTGAGCCACGGCAGATAGTTGAGCTCCGCGGTCCAGCCGCTGGTATCCGGCGATCCGGTGGCGCTGTTTACGACACCCGGTGAGCCGGCCGCCGCCGCCGGGTAGAGGCCGGGGTCGGTGGTGCCGGTGGTCGTGAAATAGCTCAGCGTTCCGCCGATCTTGCGGTGATAGTAGTAGGTAGCCGACCCGCGCCACGTCGTGAGGCTGTCCGACGGGTTGGTGGCTCCGGCCGCAAAACTCGCATCCAGCGTCATCTTCTCGTGAATGCGGGTGGCGAGCAGACTGAACTGATGCTCGTCGCTCACATACTGGTACTGGAGGTCCTGGGCAACGTCGTTGAAGCGATTGACCGGTCCGCTGAGTGGAGTTGGCGCGCCGTTGGCCGCACCGGGGAACAGTTTGGCGTCCAGGCCGTAGAGCCCGGCCTCGATCGAATGCCGATCCCAGTTGTACTCGTATGCCAGGCGCCAGTACGGGGCGATTCCTGAGAGCACGTTGGAGGCGGTGCCATCGAGCGGGCCGGCAGCGCCGGTCAACGCGTTCGCGGCTCCCTGTTTGGCCGAGCGGTAGCCGCCGACCTCTGCGTACAACGACTCGTTCCAGTACAAGTAGCCCGTCAGCCCGGCGACACTCTGGGCAAACGTATTGTTGATCGCCGGATTTGCCAGCGGTGAGACGTTGGCATTGCTGCTGGTGTACGGGAAGCCGAAGGCGGGAGTGGAGTTCCACAGATCCTGCACCGTCGGGTTGTTGTTGACTGACACGCCATAGGTCAGCGGGCTCTCGTCGGGAAGCACGACCATGTCGGCAAAGCGCAGGTCCGTATTGTCGATCCCGATCGTGCCGCTGCTGTTGGAGTAGGTGAGCTGGAGGAAGGCGCCGAAATTCGGCGCGATCTTGCCGGCGTAGAACAGGCCGACCTGCTGCGGAAACCCGGCGGTACCGCTCTGCGTCAGCCCGGGCGCCGCCGGATTGGTTGCGTCCGGCAGGCTCTTCGACAGCTGTGTATCGGAGACCTGCACCATGATCGAGAGTGGCGGAAACTGCGCGAGCTGCAGCAGCTCTTCCTTCTTGCCAGTGACGTCGCGCACCTGCTTCAGGTTGGTGAGCGTGTAGCCGTTTGCCTTGAAGACGCGGCCAAAGTGCGTGAGCTCGGGGTACACCGTGTGGCAGGCCTCACACGCCATGCCCGTCTGGCGCGCGAAGCTCGGCACCGCGAGCGCGGCCGGACCCGCTCCAACTGAGACTGCCGCGAGCAGCGCCAGGGCGGCAAACTTACCCAACGCAGTGACCTTTGTGCCTGACATGCGGTACTCCCCTCACTCGCGCGACGATCCGCGCTTGTTGCAGTCAGGCTAGCGGGCCGTCGCGGGGGCCGGTATTAAGGCTTGTACGTATCGCATCAGGAAGAGTGCTTACGGAAATCGGATGCGGCGCCATTACCAGCTCGCGCGTGCCTCACATCGCCCGGGAGAGGGGTGTCATTCCCGCCGGAGGTGACGCCGCGAGGTAGCGGTCGAAGCACATCGCGATGTTACGGAGCAGCAGCTGGCCGGCCGGGGTCGCGGCGATCCGGCCGTCCGAGACGCGCACCAGGCCGTCATCAGCCAGCGCCTGCAGCTGCCTCAGCTCCTGGGCGAAGTACGCGCCGAAGTCGATGCCGTAGTGCTCCTGCACCGCCCGCGTGTCGATCACGCCCTGGCACATCAGCTGCGCGATCACCTCGGCGCGCAGGCGGTCGTCGAAGCTGAGCGCGAGTCCGCGCCATACCGGAAGCCGCCCCTCCTTCACGGCTGCCTCCCAGGCCCTGAGGTCGCGCAGACTCTGGCTGTAGCTGTCGGCGATGTGGCTGATGGCGCTCGCGCCCACGCCGATCAGGTCGCAGTCAGCGTGTGTCGTGTAGCCCATGAAATTTCGCTGCAGCCCGCCGCGCTCCCGCGCGCGCACCAGTTCGTCGTCGGGCAGGCCAAAGTGATCCATGCCGACGTAGCGATAGCCGACGTCCGCCAGTTCCTCGATCGCCAGGCGCAGCAGATCGATGCGCGCAGCAGCGTCGGGGAGCGTGCTCGGGTCGATACGCCGCTGCGCCTTGAACAGCGTCGGCAGATGCGCGTAGCCGTATACCGCGATGCGGTCGGGTCGCGCCGAGATGACGGTTCTGAGCGTTCGTTGGAAGCGTTCCGGGGTCTGCCGCGGCAACCCGTAGATCAGATCGATGTTGACCGAACGAAAGCCCCGGTCGCGGCACGCGTCGATGAGACTCAGTGTCTCCTCGACGCTCTGCACGCGGTTGACGGCGCGTTGCACGTCGGGGTCGAAGTCCTGCACGCCGAGGCTGGCGCGGTTGAAACCGAGGCGCGCCAGTGCCGCCGCGTACTGCGCCGGCGGCTCGGGGAGTGCGCGCGGGTCGAGCTCGATGGAAAAGTCGCGGTGCGCGGCGTCACTCAGGCGAAATGCACGGCCGACTCCGGCCATCAGGCGTTCGAGCGTCTCGCGAGCGAGGAAATTCGGCGTCCCGCCGCCGAAGTGCAGCTGCACGACCTCGCGACCGGGATCGAACAGCGGCGCCACGAGCCCGATCTCGTTGAGCAACTCGTCGGCGTAACGCTCGCCCCGGGAGCGGTCGCGGGTGATTACGCGGTTGCAGCCACAGTAGAAGCAGGGGCTGGTGCAGAACGGCACGTGTGCGTAGAGCGACAGCGGGCGCCGCCGCCCCGGCAGGGCGTTGCTGCGCGCCGCGTAGGCGCGCAGCTCGCGCTCACCGAAACCTGCATGGAAGCGAGGTGCCGTGGGGTATGAGGTGTAGCGCGGCCCGGGCTGGTGGTAGCGTCCCACCAGGGCCGGGTCGAAGCTTATCGGGGCGTTCACGTTCGCTGCGTTAGAAAAATGCCGCGGGCAAGGCGTTAGGGATACCCGCCCGCGGCGTGCCCGCAGACTCGTTTACTGAACCTTGATCGTGGTCGGTTTCTTGGCTTCTACCTTGATCTTCGGTACGTGGACGGTCAGCACACCGTCCTTCGAGTCGGCGCGGATCGCCTTCTCGTCGATGGTCTCCGGAAGGGCGAAGCTGCGTGAGAAGCTGCCATAGAAGCTTTCCACCTTGTGGAATTTCTCGTCCTTCTGCTCTTCCTGCTGCTGGCGCTCGCCGCTTAGTGTGAGCATCCCGTCCTCGACCAACACCCTGGCGTCCTCTTTCCTGACGCCCGGCAGCGAGGCGCGGATCAGATACTCGCCCTCGGTCTCGCTGATATCGACCGAAGGGGCCCAATCGCTGCTCGTCTCGAGCGCTCCCGCAGCTCCCGGCAGGCGTGGCCAGCGGCCGAACCAGGCGGGAAAGCGATTGAGCATGTCGTCCATTGCGCCGAAAGGCTCCCAACGAATGAGACTCATGATTCTCTCCTTGCCTTCTTGGTACCCTTTGATCACCAGCAGCACGCTAGTACGCCACGCCCGCCTTTGCCATCCGGATCACTGCGTATCCCGCGGTGGCGCTCTGTGGCTCAACATGATCGCGTTGATCACACTCGATACGCCGCGCACGCGCCTGGCCGCATCCTCCGCGCCGTACTTGTCGAAGAAGTTGCGTACGTAACCGGTCAGGGTCACCGTTCCATTGGCCACCTTGACGGCGATGTCGGTCTCATCCAGATCCGGGCACGCGAAGAGCTCGGACTCAACGTGACGCTGGATGTCGCTGTCCGCGTAGCTTCCCATGACGGCCTCCCCGGATGGCGCCATTGTCAGCAGTCACGACCGGGCGCGGCATGCGGGGAAGTGCCTAGTCGCGGCGCGCCGCGTGCGTCAACTACGTATTGACGGGCGTTGCACCGAGCCGCCGCGGGCAAGCAGCAGTGCAATCGCGCACGATCCAAGGCGCGAGAGCGTCTTGTCGGCACGGCTGGTGAGGATGATCGGTACGCGCGCTCCGAGCACGATGCCGGCAATCTGTGCCCCGGCCAGGTACTCGAGCTGTTTCGCCAGCATGTTGCCCGCCTCGAGGTCGGGGACGATGAAGATATCGGCCCGGCCGGCGACCGGCGAGCGGATTCCCTTGGTGCGGGCGGCCTCGGATGAGACCGCGTTATCGAAGGCGAGTGGCCCGTCGAGGATGCCACCCGTGATTTGGCCTCGTTCGGCCATCTTGCAGAGCACCGCCGCATCGAGCGTCGACTTGATCCTGAACGATATGGTCTCTGTGGCCGAGAGGATCGCGACCCGTGGAGTCTTCGTTCCGAGCGTGTGCGCGAGTGCGATCGCGTTCTGCACAATGTCGGCCTTGTCCTCGAGCGTCGGATAGATATTGACCGCCGCGTCGCTCACCAGCAGGGCACGGGGATAGGCCGGGGCATCGATCACGAACACATGGCTCATGCGCCGCGCGGTCCGCAGCCGTGGCTCGGCCACGATCGCCCCCATGAACTCGTCGGTGTGCAGGCTGCCCTTCATGAGTGCCTCGACTCTGCTCTCCGCGGCGAGCGCGACCGCGGCGGCGGCCGCTGCGTGGCTGTGCTCCGTCCACACGCACTCGTAGGCGGCCAGATCCACCGATGCCTGGCGCGCCGCCGCGCGGATCCTGGGCTCCGGTCCGACCAGTACCGGGACGATGAGCTTCGCCCTGGCAGCTTCGATCGCGCCGCCCAGAGACAGCGCATCGACCGGGTGCACCACCGCCGTGCGCAGCGGCGCGAGTGCGCGCGTGCGGCGCAGGAAGCGCAGGTAATGATGACCGGGCGTGCGGCGCGGCACTGCGGCCCTGGCCGCCGCACGCCGTCCGGGTCGTGGAAGCTTGTTATTCACTGCGATCATCCGTCACGGGCGCAGCCGGCGCCCCGTGCGCTATCATCGCAGAACGACGCGCACAACACGGCCACCAGTCTCAATGCAGACTCTCACCGGAGAACTCGCACGCAGCGCGCTCGATGCGGCGCCGGACGCTCTCATAATCATCGACGGGGACGGGATCATCCGCTTCGCCAACCGGCACGCGTCGGTGCTGTTCGGCTACGCCCACGAAGAGCTGGTCGGAAACCGCGTGGAGCGCCTGATTCCCGAGAGGTTTCGGGCTCGCCACGTCGGCCAGCGCGAAAGCTATTCTGCCGCTCCGCGGCTGCGCGCCATGGGCGCCGGCCTGGTGCTGTTCGCGCGCCGCCGGGATGGAACCGAGTTCCCGGTCGAGATCAGTCTGAGTCCCGTGACCGCCGAGCGGCCGCTGGTTGCCGCCGCGATCCGCGACGTGACGGAACGCAGGCGGGTCGAAGCGGAGCTCACGGCGGCGCAGGAGGCCGCGAATCGCGCCAACCATGCGAAGAGCCGCTTTCTCGCTACCGCGAGTCACGACCTGCGCCAGCCCCTGCAGACCCTTGCGCTGCTCAACGGAGCGCTGCGGCGCATGGTAACGGGCGGCGACGCCGCGGAGGTGCTGGCGCAGCAGGAGCATGCCGTCGCCACCATGTCACGGCTGCTGAACACGCTGCTCGACATCAGCAAGCTCGAGTCGGGCGCGGTGAAGCCGGAGCTGCGCGATTTCCGCGTCGCAACTGTTCTCGAGGCGATAAGCCGGGGTTTCCATGCGGTGGCGCAAAGCAAGGGACTCGATCTCGTGGTGGAGCCCTCGGAGGAATCGCTGCACAGCGATCCCGCGCTGGTCGAGCAGATCCTGAAGAATCTGGTCTCGAATGCGGTGAAGTACACGCTTCACGGCCGCGTGGTCGTGCGCTGCCGTGGCGAAGACGCCGCGCTGCGCATCGAGGTTCTCGATACGGGGGTCGGGATTCCGGCCGCACAGCTGGCCTACATCTACGACGAGTTCTACCAGGTCGGCGTTCCGGCGAACAGCTCACGGGACGGTTACGGACTCGGGCTGAGCATCGTGCAGCGGCTGGTGAAACTCCTCGGCGCGCGGCTCGAGGCGATGTCTGAGGTCGGCAAGGGATCGGTCTTTGCCGTGCTGCTGCCGCTCGCGCGCTCGGCGGTGCGCGACGCGGAGCCCGGCGAGGCGCGGGCCCCGGCAGCGGCCGTGACGGGCGGCGTGCGTGTTCTGCTCGTCGAGGATGACGCCAGCGTGCGCGACGCCACTGCCATGCTGCTGCGGGTCGAGGGCTATCGCGTGACCGCGGTCGCGTCGCTCGCGGACGCATTGCAGACCGTGGCGCAGGCGGAGCCCGAGCTGCTCGTGACCGATTACCACCTCGGAAACGGAGAGCTGGGGACGGAAGTGATCACGGCGTTGCGCGAGCGCGTGCGGCCAGGTCTCAAGGCCATACTGCTGACCGGCGATACCTCCGCCGTAATCAAGGAGATGGACGCGGACTCCGACCTCAGGATCCTGAGCAAGCCCGTGAACGCGGAGGAGCTCCTGCGGCTGCTGCAGGCGCTGCTTGGCGGCTGAGCCGCCTTCGCGGGGAGTTACCCGCTCGATCGCCGGCTTAGCGGCCCGGTCGATCCGCTTCCAGGTTCATCACCATCCGCACCAGTTGCGCGAGCGAGGCGGCGCCGCTCTTCTCCATGACACGCGCCCGATGAATCTCCACGGTGCGCTGACTGACGCCGAGCTCGGCGGCCATGATCTTGTTGGGTTGGCCGCGCGTCATGAGCGTGAGCACCTCGCGCTCGCGTGGCGTGAGCGAGTCGAGCCGCTCGCGGATCCTGGTGTGCTGATCGAGCGCCGCACGGTTTCTGCCATCGCGTTCGAGGGCGCGCTGGATACGATCGATGAGATCCTGATCGCGAAACGGCTTCTGCAGGAAATCGAACGCCCCCTGCTGCATGGCCTCGACGGCCATGGGAATGTCGCCATGGCCGGTGATGAAGATCACGGGAATGACCGCACCACGCAGGTTGAGCTGCTGCTGCAGCTCGAGTCCGCTCATCCCCGGCATGCGCACGTCGAGCACCAGGCAGCCGGGCTGGTTGGGCTTATAGGTATCGAGGAATTCGCTCGCCGAAGCGAGGGCCTGGGTCGCGAGGCCGACGGACTTCAGCAGGAAACGCAGCGAGTTGCGCACGCCCTCATCGTCGTCCACGACGAACACGGTTGGTGCCTGTTGATTCGTATCACTCGTGGGCATGCGTTGGAACTACGAGGTAGAAACACGCTCCGGAGGGAGTGTTGGCACGATAGCCGACGGTGCCGCCGTGAGCGCGGGCAATGGTACTGCTGATCGCGAGGCCGAGCCCAGTGCCGTTCTCCTTGGTCGAGAAGAACGGATCGAATACCCGCTTGACCATATCCGGCGGCAGCCCGGGGCCGTTATCGCACACCATGAGCCTGACGGCGCTGCCGTCCACCACAGAGGTGCTGACGGCGACCTTGGGAGTCGCGGTCGGGTGCGTGCCGAGCGCCTCGATGCTGTTGCGCAGAAAATTGAGAATGACCTGCTGGATCTGCCCGGCGTCCGCGGCCACCTCGGGGAGCCCCGCAGCCAGATCGAGCGTCAGCTCCACGCCGTGCAGGCTCGCGTCGGTCCGCATGAGCTCGTGCAGCTCCTCGACCAGGGCATTCATCACGACCGGGATATGCTCGGCCTGATGGCTGTGGGCCAGAGCCCGCAGCCGGCGGACGATATCGGCGGCGCGGGTGGTCTGCGCGGCAATCTGCCGCAGTGCCTCCCGCAGCTCATTCGGGTCGACCCCGGGTCGCGCGAGCAGCCGTTCGCAGGCGTGCGCGTAATTCGCGATCGCCGTGAGGGGCTGATTGAGCTCGTGTGCGACGCCGGCAGCCATCTCGCCGATGGTCGCCATGCGCGAGACATTCAGCAGCCGTCCATGCAGGGCAGCCAGCGGATCATGGCCGGCCACTGCGGCTTCGGCTGTGGATTTAGGCGCCGGACTTGTCTCCCGGACCCGGTCACTACTCATGTCTTGCTCGGCATGTCAGGTTGAGGGCGAGAATCCACAATCGGGCGATCGCTGTCTGTAAGTACATCTCACAGCCGCCTCGGGTCATGGAGCGCGTTCGCCGAGTATGCCGCGAGGCACTCTAGTGCATGTACTGGCCGCCGTTGATCGAGAGCGTCTCCCCGGTGATATAGGCGGCGGCGTCGCTCACCAGGAACGCGATGGCGCCGGCCACCTCTTCGGGTCGCGCAAGCCGGTGCAGCGGTACGTTGGCGACGATCCGATCCCGCACATCAGGCCGCACCGCGGCAACCATGGCAGTATCCGTATACCCGGGGGCGACGGCGTTTACGGTGATGCCGTGTGCGGCGCTTTCCAGGGCCAGCGCCTTGGTGAAGCCGATGATGCCGGCCTTTGTGGCGGCGTAGTTGGTCTGGCCAAACTGTCCCGCAAGGCCGTTGACCGAGCTCACGTTGACGATGCGTCCGTAACGGCGCTCACGCATCGACCCGATGACTGCGCGACACATGTTGAAGCAGCCGCCGAGATTGACGTCCACGACCGCGCGCCACTGCTCGGCAGTCATCTTGTGCAGACTGGCATCGCGCGTGATCCCGGCGTTGTTGACCAGCACGTCCACCGGGCCCAGCGCGCGGACGACTTCGGCGACGCCGTCCTGGCAGGCGACCAAGTCCGCGACGTTCCACTGGAAAGTCCGGATCTCATATTCCTCGCGCAGGCTGCGCGCAGCCGCCACGTCGCCCACGAAGGTCGCGGCCACCGTACAGCCGGCCTGCTGTAGCGCCCGGCAGGTCGCGGCGCCGATGCCGGCGACGCCCCCGGTGATGAGTGCAACGCGTCCCACGGGTGACTCCTTGCTCGACTCAGGTCGATGACGATTGTCCGGCTCCCCACCGGCACGCGCAGTACGCTCTTGTGCCTATGTACGGGCGGCGGGCGGGTCACTAGCCTGCGTAGGTCACTGGAGCCGCCCTATGGCCACCACGAATTGGTTTCGGCGCGACCTGCCGCGCGGGATGACGAGCACCTCGTGGGAACGGACACGGCTGCTGCGCAACTGGCGCAGCGAGCGGGACAGCTCGGCACTGTATCTCGCCCTCGCGCAACTCGAGCGCGACTCCCAGCTTCGGGGTGTCTACTCCGACCTCGCGGATGCCGAACGTCGGCACGCCGAGTTCTGGGAGGAGAAGCTGCACGCCCAGGGCCAGGCGCTCCCGGCCTTCCGCCCCTCGGCGCGCGTCCGCGCTCTGATCGTCCTCGCCCGGCATCTCGGCACCGGTTTCATCGTCCCGAACGTGATCGCGCGCGAGATGAAGGAGCGCGACGACTATGCCGGGCAGGACGATGCGCTCTCGGCGGGTCTGCCGTCGGAGGAGCACGGCCACGCGACGGCGTTGCGCGGGAGAGACCACGCGGCGCTCGGCAACAACCTGCGCGCCGCGGTGCTCGGCGCCAACGACGGTCTGGCTTCCAACTTCTGTCTGGTGATGGGTGTCGCCGGAGCGCAGCTATCCACCTCGATCGTCCTGCTGACGGGAATCGCGGGACTGCTCGGCGGGGCGTGCTCCATGGCTCTGGGGGAGTGGCTGTCGGTCACCAACGCGCGCGAGCTCGCCCTGAGCCAGCTCGACCGCGACATCGGCGTATTCACAGCCGATCCCGCGCACGGCAGCGTGACTGCGGCCGGCGATGCGGCGAGCGCCGCGGGTCTCTCCTTCCTGCTGTTCGGGCTGGGGGCACTGGTGCCCTTGCTGCCGTTGTGCATTCTCCCCGCCGGGTTGCGGATCGCCGGGACCATCACGCTGTCCGCCGCCGCCTTGTTCGTGCTGGGACTTGCAACCTCACTCTTCAACGGCCGCTCCGCCTGGTACTCCGGTCTGCGGCAGACGCTGTTCGGCGCAGCCGCGGCACTGGTCACCTGGCTCGCCGGCCGCGCGTTCGCCGCGCTTTCCGGCGGTGTTTGAATATGCCGGGGCCGGATCGACGAGTGACTTTCCGGCCCGGTGTCGCGAGGTTAAGCTTGCCGAGGGAGGGTGCGGTGCGTTTCGGGACCCAGACATCAGCGGCGGCGCCCAGGCCATGGCGCGGCGTCTTGAGGCGCCATCTGACCGCGCTGCTGGCAATCAAGCTTGCCGCGCTGGCATTGCTGTGGGTGTTGTTCTTCTCGCCGGCGCACCGCACCGCCGTCCATGGCCAGGCCCTCGCGCGCCAGCTCGCGCTTGCGCCGCAACAGGGTGCCCATGATTGATCTTACCGTCGTGTCGCTGTCGCGCGCGCAGTTCGCGCTCACGGCTCTCTATCACTTCCTGTTCGTGCCCCTGACACTCGGCCTGTCCATGAATCTCGTGATCATGGAGGCGGTGTACGTGATGACGGGGCGCGAGATCTGGAAGCGCATGACGCAGTTCTGGGGGATGCTGTTCGGCATCAACTTCGCCATGGGAGTTGCCACCGGCATCACCATGGAGTTCCAGTTCGGAACCAACTGGGCCTACTACTCGCACTATGTCGGCGACATCTTCGGCGCGCCGCTGGCGATCGAGGGCCTGATGGCGTTCTTTCTCGAGTCCACCCTCGTCGGACTGTTCTTCTTCGGTTGGGAGCGACTCTCGAAGGTCGCGCACCTGATCGTGACCGCACTCGTGGCGCTCGGCTCGTCACTCTCGGCGCTGTGGATCCTGATCGCCAACGCCTGGATGCAGCATCCGGTAGGGGCGCGGTTCAACGAGCAGACGATGCGCATGGAGCTCACCTCCTTCTCCCAGGTGTTGCTGAATCCCGTCGCCCAGGCGAAATTCGTCCACACGGTCGCCGCCGGCTACGTGGTGGGCTCAGTATTCGTGCTCGCGATCAGCGCCTGGTACCTGCTGCGCGGACGTAACGTCGAGGTCGCGCGCCGCTCGATGGCCGTGGCTGCCAGCTTCGGGCTCGCCTGCTCGCTCTCCGTCGTGGTGCTCGGCGACGAATCCGGATATCTCGCCGGCGAGAACCAGAAGATGAAGATCGCCGCCATCGAAGCGGAGTGGCACACCGAGCGCCCGCCTGCGGGCTTCACGGTATTCGGGATCCCGGACGATGTGGCGCATACCACCCATGCCGAGCTCAAGGTGCCGTGGGTGCTCGGGCTGATCGCGACGCGCTCGGCCGACGAGCCCGTGCTCGGCATTTTCGACCTGGTCGCCCGCGCCCGCACCCGGATTCGCAGTGGCATCGAGGCGCACGCGGCCCTCACGGTTCTGCGCGCGCATCCGCAGGATGCCGCGGCCCTGGCGCTCTTCGAGGAGCACCGTATGGATCTGGGCTATGGGCTGCTGCTGCTGCGCTACGTCGACGATCCCGCGCGCGCGACCCCGCGGCAGATCGAGGAGGCGGCCTGGTCGACGGTGCCGGATGTGGCGGCGCTCTTCTGGTGCTTCCGCGTCATGGTCGGCATAGGGCTGCTGCTCATTCTGTTGTTTGCGACGGCGTTCTACCTTTCTGCGCGCCATCAGTTCCAGCGACAACGCTGGTTCCTGCGGGCGGCGGTCCTGTCCCTGCCGCTGCCGTGGATCGCCGCCGAGCTCGGCTGGATCGTGGCGGAGTACGGCCGGCAGCCGTGGGCGATCGACGGGGTGCTGCCGACCTTTCTCGGCGTCTCGCCGGTGCCGGCGGCTAACGTCGTACTGTCGATCTGTGGCTTCGTGATCTTCTATTCGGCACTGGCGGTCGTGGATGTGTATCTGCTGGTGCGGATGATTCGGCGCGGCCCCGATGGACTCGGTTATTGGCCGGAGGCGGCCGCGCCTCGGGCCGCGCACTGACGGGAGTCTTTAGTGCCCGACTATGAGACGCTGCGGCTGATCTGGTGGCTGATCCTCGGAGCGCTGCTCATCGGCTTCGCGCTCATGGATGGCTTCGATCTCGGGGTAGGGGCGACGTTCCGCTTCGTGGGCCGCACCGACGAGGAGCGCCGCGCGCTGCTCGAGTCGATCGAGCCGGTGTGGGAGGGCAACCAGGTGTGGTTCATCCTCGCCGGCGGTGCAACCTTCGCAGCCTGGCCGCTGCTCTACGCGGCCTCCTTCTCGGGCCTGTACTTCGCGATGTTCCTGCTGCTGGTCGCCCTCATCCTGCGGCCCGTGGGGTTCATGTATCGCAACAAGATCCCCGATCCGCGCTGGCGCAACCTGTGGGACTGGGCGCTGACGTTCGGTGGCGCGGTGCCGGCGCTGCTGTCCGGCGTGGCCGTCGGCAATCTCTTCCTCGGCCTGCCGTTCCATTTCGACTCGCTGCTGCGTCCGGTGTTTACCGGCGGCTTCTTTGACCTGCTGCACCCGTTTGCGCTGCTGGTCGGGCTCGTGAGCCTCGTGATGGTCATCATGCACGGCTCGGCGTATGCAGCGCTCAAGGTGGGTGAGCCGATGTCGCGGCGCGCCGCCGCGGCGGGCAGCTGGGCGGCGGTGGTGTTCATCGCCGGCTTCCTCATCGCCGGCGCCTGGGTGGCGAACGCGATCGGCGGGCACAGGATCACATCGGCGGTCGACACTCTCGGTCCTTCGAATCCACTCGCCAAGCACGTCGCGGTCGCAGCCGGTGCATGGCTCGGCAACTTCCGCGCGCACGCAGTGCTCTGGCTGGCACCGGCGGTGGCCGCTACCGGTGCGGCACTCGCCGCCTTGCTGCTGCGCGCAGGGCGGGCGGGCCTCGCCCTGGTGTCGAGCGGCGCCAGCGTCGCCGGCACGATCCTGACCGCGGGGATAGCGCTGTTCCCGTTCCTCATGCCCTCGTCAACGCGTCCCGACCACGGCCTGACGGTGTGGGACGCCTCGAGCAGCGCCCGCACTCTCGCGATCATGCTGGTGCTGGTGCTGGTGTTCCTGCCCATCGTGCTCGCTTACACTGCGTGGGTCTTCGGGGTGCTCAGGGGCCGGATCACGCTCGAGTCGGTCCGGCGGCACACGGGCCCTTACTGAGGGGCGACACGGAGCGCAGCCATGTGGTATTTCAGCTGGATTCTCGGCACCGGCCTCGCGCTCGCCTTCGGCGTGCTCAACGCCATCTGGTACGAAGTGACGCAGACGCCGGTGCCGCGGCCCGCGCCGCCGCCGCGCCCAGACTCCCATTCCTGACGGTCCCGCTCGCGACCTGAGCAGCCCCGCGACTTTGGCCGCGCGCAGCCAGCATCCAGGCGACTCCGCGGCCGCGCTGCGCGTGCGCGACCTGCACAAGAACTACGGTGCGGTGCAGGCCGTCGACGGAGTCTCCTTCGAGGTCGGCGCGGGCGAGATCGT
>DASXKA010000153.1:0-7168 GCA_036497085.1 Steroidobacteraceae bacterium
CACCCAAACGGGCGCCGAAGAGCGCATCTACCGCACCGGCGACCTGGCGCGCCTGGGTGCCGACGGTCTCATCTATTTCGCCGGCCGCCGCGACCACCAGATCAAGAGCCGCGGCTATCGTATCGAGCTCGGCGAGATCGAAACGGCGCTGAGCGGGTTGCCTGAGCTGCGCGAGAGTGCGGTGGTCGCCGTGCAGTCCGCGGGGTTCGAAGGCTGGATGATCTGCTGCGCCTACGTGCCGGTGCGCGGCCGCAGTCTCGATCCGCAGTTCCTGCGCCACAGGCTGGCGCGCGTGCTGCCGGGCTACATGCTGCCGGCACACTGGATGCGCTGCGACGCCCTGCCGCGAAACGCCAACGGCAAGACCGACCGCCCGGCGCTGCGGCTGCGCTTCCTCGAGGCCACGCAGGCCTCGCTGGCCGACGGCGCGCGTGCCAGCGCAATCCCCGGGGGCCACTGAGCGCGGCGGCCTCATGTCCGATACGGCCATGGATGTCGGGCGGCTGCACGCCCTCATACTCGAGCATTTGCACGTCGACGTGCCCTCGCCCGACGTCGACCTGCTCGAGAGCGGCGTGCTCGACTCGCTGCAGCTCGTGGATCTGCTGCTCCTCATCGAGCAGCACTTCGGCTGCCGAATCCCCATCGAGGCGATCGACCTCGACCACCTCCGCTCCCTTGGGCGTCTCGCCGAGCTTCTGCGCGGCCCCGTCACGGCGGCTTCGAGCGCAGCTGCGGCCGGCGACGCCGCGCGCGAGCCGCGGCCCGGGAGCGTCAGGTCGTTGCGGCGCGACGGCGCGGGCCGGCGTGACTAGGATCCGCGAGCTCGAGGAGGAAGACCTGGCGGCCGTCGTCGGGCTGTTCGAGCGGGTCTATCCCGGGCATCGCTGGTGCTCGCGGCAGAGCTGCGAGCGGTACTTCCGCGAGATACTCTTCGCTAATCCCTGGCGCGATCTCGAGCTCCCCTCCTGGATCGCCGAGGAGGACGGCGCCGCCGTTGGGTTCGCCGGAGTGCTGCCGCGGCCCATGCTGTTCGGCACGCGGACGCTGAAGGTGGGCGTCGGCTGCCAGTTCATGGTCCATCCCGAGTGGCGTCACAGCCTGGTGGCGCTGCAGCTTCTCAAGCGTGTGCTGTCGGGTCCGCAGGACCTGTTTGTCACCGACGGCGCCAACGAGCAGGTGCAGCGCCTGTGGCGCGCCGTCGGCGGCACGATACCGATGCTGCACAACCTGGACTGGACGCGTCTGCTGCGGCCGAGCCGCTATGCGCTGTCGCTGCTCGAAGGACCGGACAGCCATGGCCCGCTGCACTACGCCGCGCGTGCCTCGTGCGCGCTCGCGGATGCGGTTGCCGCTCGGGTGCGGCCCAACAATTTCCCCCGGGAGGACGAGCGGGTGTCGGACGAGCCGCTGGATGCCGGCGGCCTGCTGGAGCATCTGCCCGCGACCGTGAACGGCGGATACCCGTTGCGATCGCAGTACGACCGCGAGTCGCTCGCCTGGGTGTTCGGCCAGGCGGCACGCAAGACCCGTCATGGCCGCCTGCGCGCGCGCGCGGTGCTCGAGCGCGAGCGGCTGCTCGGCTGGTTCATGTACTACACGCGTCCCGGAGCGATCAGCGAGGTACTGCAGCTCGCCGCCTGCGATGGCGCCTTCGACCGCGTGCTGCGGCGCCTCCTCTCCGATGCCTGGCGACAGGGTGCCACGGCGGTGCGCGGCCGGCTCGATCCCTGCCACCTGCAGGAGCTCTCCGACCGGCATTGCTGGATGCGCCGCGAAGGCGCCTGGACGCTCGTCTATTCACGCCATGCCGACCTCGTCGGCGCCATCGAGCGGGGTAGCGCCGGGATCAGCCGCCTGGACGGCGAATGGTGGCTGCGGTTCCTCGGCGGGTGAGCCGAAGGGTCCATGGAGACGCCCGGCAGGCCGCATTTTCGATAACGCACGACGCGTACCCTCCCCCAACATGTCGAGAATGAGTATCTGCCTGATCGGCCTCGACAACCTGCCGGTGCTGGCGCCCGAGTTCCGCGGACAGGCCATCGGCGGCGAGTCGGTGCAGCAGACGCTGCTGGCGCGCGCCCTGGTCCGCCGCGGCCACCAGGTCAGCATGGTGACCGCCGACTCCGGCCAGCGCGATGCCATGGTCCGCGACGGTATCTGCGTCTACAAGGCCTATCGGCCAGCGGCCGGACTCCCGGTACTGCGCTTCATCCATCCGCGATGGAGCGGCCTGTGGTCGGCGCTCGCGCGCGCCGACACGCAGCTCTACTACACCAGCTGCGCTGGAATGCACGTCGGGCTGCTGTCGCTGTTCTGCGCGCGCCATGACCGGCGCTTCGTCTTCCGTTGTGCGAGCGACACCGACTGCGACCCCTCGAGGCTGCTGGTGCGCTATGCACGCGATCGCTGGCTGTACGCCTACGGGCTGCGGCGGGCGGATGCCGTGCTCGTGCAGAGCGCGGCGCAGGCGCAGTCCCTGGCGCAGCGCTTCGGTCGCGCGAGCCGCGTCGCCGGCCTGCTGGCGGAGCCCGCGCCCCCTGCGGCCCGGCGCGACATCGACGTTCTCTGGGTCGGCAACATCCGGCGCGTAAAGCGTCCCGAGCGGGTGCTCGAGCTCGCAGCGCGAGTGCCCGAGGCCGTAATCCACATGGTCGGCGGCCCGGTGCCTGACGAGCGGGCTTTGTACAAGCGTATCCGCGCCGAAGCGCAGCGCTACCCGAATCTGATCTTTCACGGCCACCTGCCCTACTGGGAGGCGAGCGCCATGTATGGACGCGCCCGGCTGCTCGTCAACACCTCCGAAGCCGAGGGCTTTCCGAACGCCTACCTGCAGGCCTGGATGCTGGGCGTCCCGGTCGTGACCTTCAGCGACCCGGACGGAGTCATCGACTGCCACGGTCTCGGCGAAGTGATCAGGTCGGAGGTCGCGATGCGGGGCGCGGTCCGGCGGCTGCTTGCCAGCCAGGACGAGCTGGCGGCGCTCGGGGCGCGCTGCCGCGCCTACATGCGGCAGGAATATTCCGAGGAGCGGATCCTGGCGCCATATCTCGCCGCCTTCGAGCAGCTGACCCGAAGCCCCGTAGGCGCGCCGCAGCTGCTTGCCGGGGGCGGACGTCGTGTCTAAAACGCCCTTCATCATCACGGTCGACACCGAGGGCGACGACATCTGGTCGCGGCCACGGGAGATCACGACCCACAACGCCCGCTTCCTGCCGCGCTTTCAGACGCTGTGCGAGCGCTACGGCTACCGGCCCGTCTATCTCGCCAACTACGAGATGGCAAACTGCGGTGAGTTCATCGAGTTCGCGCGCGACGTTCTCAAGCGCGATGCGGGCGAAGTCGGCATGCACCTGCATGCGTGGAACACGCCGCCGCTCATTTCGCTGACGGACGACGATTTCCGCTACCAGCCGTATCTCATCGAGTATCCCGACGACGTGATGCGGGAGAAGATCAGGGTCATGACGGTGCTCCTCGAGGAGCGCTTCGGCCGGCCCGTCGTGAGCCACCGCGCGGGCCGCTTCGGCTTCGACGGCCGCTACGCGGCGATACTGCTCGAGCAGGGCTACCGCGTCGATTGCTCGGTGACGCCCGGGGTCGACTGGCGCACCACGCCCGGGGCGCCGGACGGACGCGGCGGACCGGACTATCGCGGCTTTCCCGACAGGCCCTACTTCCTCGACCCCGCCGACGTCGCGACTCCTGCACGCTGCGGCCTGCTAGAGGTGCCGGTGACCATCGAGACGAGCGGACTCTTCCGCGCGGCGCCCTGGGCGTACCGCCTGCCGCTCGCCGGGCCCATCGTCAATCGCGTCGCGCCGATGCGCAGCTGGGCGTGCCCCGGAGAGAACGATCTCGCGGGAATGCTGCGCGCGGCGTGCGCAGCGCGCGCGACCCATGCCGTGTGCCTCGAGTTCCTGGTGCATTCGTCGGAGCTGATGCCGGGCGGCAGCCCGCGATTCCGCACGGCCGCGGCCATCGACCGGCTGTACGCAAGTATGGAGGCGCTCTTCGAGCAGCTGTCCGGCTGGTGCAAAGGCCTGACGCTGGCCGAGTTTCATGCCGTGTTTCACACGGAAGTCCCCGCCCGCCTGGATACGGAGCAGGCGGCGTGATCCGCATCCAGGGACGGGCGGTCGTCTACGGCGAGCTGTGGCTCGATGAGCCGCCGCCGGGGGACGCCGGCGTGGACATCCTGGTCTACCGCTACTGCTCGGCGCCGGTGTCCGCCGCACGCAGCACTCCCATGCATACGCTGCGCACGGACCTCACGCCCCCGGCCGAAGCGATTTTCGCGCGGTTCGACGAGAGCTGCCGCCGCCAGATTCGCCGCGCCGACCGCGAAGACGCCTTGGGCTACGCAGTGTCGGCTGAGCCGGCCGCCGAGCTCGAAGAATTTTCCGATTTTTATGACGTGTTTGCGCGGCAGAAGGGACTCTGGGTTGCCGATCGCCACTGGCTGACGCGCGCGGCCGAGGCGCGCCAGCTCGCTCTGAGCCGCGTCGTGCGCGACGGCGAGACGCTCGTCTGGCATGCGCACCTGCGTGCCGGCCGGTGCGCGCAGCTGGCGCACTCGGCCTCCTGGTTCCGGGGCGCCGACGGCGATCACCGCTCGCTCGTTGCGCGCGCCAATCGCTGGCTGCACTGGCAGGACATGCTGGCCTTCAAGGCCGCGGGCGTACTGCACTACGACTGGGGCGGCATGTTTGCGGATGAGTCCACGTCCGAGCGCGCGGGTCTCAACCGTTTCAAGCGCACCTTCGGGGGTGCGCCGGTGCTCGCCTACGAGTGCTCGGTGCCCGTTACGCTGCGCGGCCGAGTGTGGCTCAAGGTGCGCGGCGCACTACACCGTGAGGCGCGGCGGCCGCGTCCAGAGGTGGCGAGCGCGGCGTAAAGACTTCACGAGCCGGGGCCAAGTCCCTCCCGCGTGGCTGCGCGCACGAGACGCGCATGCACGACAGCCACCCGCCTGCCGACGGGCGTGTGGTAGTTGGCGAGCTTGAGATAACAACCCTGTCCCGTGTAAAGGGTGGGTCCGCGGTAGTCCAGTACGCGTCTGCCGTCGACCCAGGCGTCGAAGAAGCCGTCGCGCTCAGACGACCAGCGGACGTGGTAGACGAAGCGGTACCAGTGATTCTTTATTATGGGGCCGACGGGGAAGTGCCGGGTCGGCGAGCCGGGAGCCCCGCTCGAGACGACGGGTCCTGCGGAGATCGCGAAGCGCAGCTCGGGGGGCTTCCCCACCACCTCGATCTCGAAGTTCGCCTGGCCTTCGGACCCCGTCTGATGAAAATCGAAGACCACGCCCCACGGCCAGGAATCGGCGGGCGTTGCGAGGGGCGCAGCGTAGTCATCGGGGAAGAGCAGCGCGTGTGTCCACCACTGCTCGGCGCCCTGTGAGCAGCCGGTCTTCTCCGGCGACAAGGCGAGGTCGGTACGCTCGGCACGGCCGCTGCCGGCGATACCATCGTCCCCCGGCAGGGTCTCGAGGCGCACGCCCGCCACCCCTGCCACTTCGACCGCCGTGATCCGGTCACGGGACTTCGCCTGAACCACGAGTCCGCAGCTCGTCCAGGACGCGAACGAGCAGAGGAAAGACGCGGTGTCGGCGCCCGGCGTACCCACGGCAGTCGCGGCGGCCACGGCGAACAGAGCGGCGACCGCCGCCCCGGTTGTACTGCCTGCCCGCGGCGCTCCAATCCCGTTCACTACATCCGGTCTCCGGACTGCACACGCCACGACATTCCGGCCCAGTCGCGCACGGTGGAGGCGGAGCGTGCCTGCAGCGGCAGGACCAGCATGTGTCCCGGGTGCACCGCGAGTCCCAGGCGGCGCGCCGCCGCGACCTCGTGTGGGCAGGTCGAATACATGAAGAACTTGCGCCGCTGGCGCCGTGCACGTGCCATGACGGCACGGATGGCCGCCAGGCGCTCCCGCCCATCGCCATCCAGCCATTGCAGGCGGTCGGTTTCGGCAACCCGCTCGATCACGGCGCGACACGTGGCTCCGATGCGCAGTGACTGCACTCCGTCCGGACGATTCACCATCTGCGACCGCCAGGCGCTCACGTCGGGGTAGTGGAAGCCGGCGGGCGCCGCCGGAGGGCGCAGCCGCGCCGCGGCGCGCAGCGGCCAATCGTCCGCCACCTTCGTGTCCCGCAGCTGCAGCGTGCCCGTCTGCGGAACTTGCGAGCGATCCCGCGAGACGATGTAAGCGCTCGGGATGATCGTGGCACCGAGGCGCGTGAACCCCCGCCCCGAGGTGTTGCCGGCGGTCGCGAATCCAAGCAACGCGGCGCAACCGCGCGCCGTGCTCCGCTCCACGGCAGCCTGCAACACGCGCGCGTAGCAGCCGTGCCCGCGCGCACTCGGCAGGGTAGCGGCAGCGAGCGCGACGCCAACCCGATGCACCTCGCCGTCCTGCGTCCGCAGCTGCCGATAGACCACGCCACACGCCGCCAGGGCGCGCCCGCCCTCCATCAATATCAGCCGGTCGGGCGGCTCACCGGCGAAGGGGCGCTGCAAGTACCAGCGGTACATGACCTCGGTCCAGCGGGAGGCGAAACACCGAGTCAGGAATGCCGCGCCGACCTCGGCATCGAGATCGTCCGGATTGACGAGAATCCTCAGCTCGCCCGGCATCGGTTCGCCACCTCGTCGAGCGAGGTCCACCACAGAGCCTCGCCATAACGGCGATCCAGCTCTGCCCAGAGCCGGTCCAGGTAGGCGCAGTAGTCGTCGTCGAGTCCATCGAGCATGGTGATCCCGCCACCGCTCTTGAAGACGTGTGCTTTGATGAGGAGCAGACCGCCGGCCTCGATGATTGCGCGCGCGCGCTCGAGCGTCGATGTCGCCTGAAAGTTCGTGGCAAAGTGCACCAGACGCCGGGCCGCAGCTCCCGGCTGGTGCGCGCCCGCGCATGCCACCCAGGTCGGCTGAATGAGCGAGGCACCGCGCAGTCCGTGCCCGGCCGTCCGAGCCTCTGCGCTTACCGGGGTATCGAGGTCGCGCGCCGAGGCCACGAAGCGAAAGTTCTCGTCGGTGAGCGCCGCACACAGGGCAGGAGGCGTATTCCAGGCTGGCGGCGCAAAGCCCGGGACGTGCCGCAGTCCGGCGGCGACGAAAATCCGCCGGGCCCTCTGCACCAGTGCGCGGCACTTGCGACG
>DASXKA010000154.1:0-6971 GCA_036497085.1 Steroidobacteraceae bacterium
CGAAGCACGAGCAATCGAAGCGCTCGATCGTCGGATTCAAGCGGCGCACGTCGTCGATCAACGCGTCCAGGTCCTGGTACACGACGGCGTCGGCGCCGATGGCTTCGGCGATCTCCGCCTCAGTGCGGCCGGTAGCGATCAATTCGGCGCGCGTCGGCATGTCGATGCCGTACACGTTGGGGAAGCGAACCGGCGGCGCGGCGGAGGCGAAGATCACGCTCTTCGCGCCGCTCTCGCGCGCCATCTGCACGATCTCGCGGCTCGTCGTGCCGCGCACGATGGAGTCATCGACAAGCAGCACGTTCTTGCCACGGAATTCGTTGGCCATGGCGTTCAACTTCTGGCGAACGCTCTTCCGGCGCTGCTCGTGGCCCGGCATGATGAAGGTGCGGCCGATGTAGCGGTTCTTGATGAAGCCCTCGCGGTATTTGACGCCGAGGCGTTGCGCGAGCTGCAGCGCGCTGGTGCGGCTGGTGTCGGGGATCGGGATGACGACCTCGATGTCGTGGTTGGGGCGCTCGCGCAGGATCTTGTCGGCGAGCCGGTCGCCCATGCGCATGCGCGCCCGGTATACCGAGATGTTGTCGATCTTGGAATCGGGTCGCGCGAAGTACACGTACTCGAAGATGCAGGGCGAATGGCGCTGCGTCGCGACGCATTGCTGCGCGTGCAGCCGTCCGCTCTCGTCGATGAACACGGCCTCCCCGGGCGCGACGTCGCGCACCAGGCGGAACGACAGGCTGTCGAGCGCGACGCTTTCCGAGGCCAGCATCCACTCGGTGCCGCGGGCCGTGCGGCGCTCGCCCAGCACCAGCGGGCGGATACCGTTCGGATCGCGGAAGCCGAGGATGCCGTGGCCGATGATCATGGCGACCACGGCGTAGCCGCCGCGGCAGCGGCGGTAGACCGCGCTCACCGCCGCGAATACGTCCGCCGGGGTGATGCGCGCCGCGCCGACCCGCTGCAGCTCGGAGGCGAAGACGTTCAGCAGCACCTCGGAGTCGGAAGTGGTGTTCAGGTGCCGGCGATCCTCGCGGATCAGGATCTCGGCGAGCTCGACCGCATTGGTGAGGTTACCGTTGTGGCCGAGGCAGATACCGTAGGGTGCGTTGACGTAGAAAGGCTGCGCCTCGGAGGCGTTGTCGCAGCCGGCGGTCGGGTAGCGCACGTGGCCGATGCCGGCGTTGCCCTTGAGCTCGAGCATGTGGTGCTGTTGGAAAACGTCACGCACCAGTCCACGGCCCTTGCGGACGGAGAGCTCGCCCTCACTCGAGGTGGCGATGCCCGCCGCGTCCTGGCCGCGGTGCTGCAGCACCGTGAGCGCATCGTACAGGCGCTGGTTGACTTGACTGGTGCCCACGATGCCGACGATGCCGCACATGGCTTGGGTCAGCTCCTCATACCTGGATGTCGCGACTGTGGGGCAGGCCGCCCTCGCCCACCAGGAACCGCAGGCTGTTCGCGATCGACTCCCCGGCCGGGATGAGATGGGAATCGCGCCACCAGTGATCCCGGTCGAGCTTGAGGAGCTGACCGAGCATCACGAAGACGCCCAAGAGCAGCAGTCCGCGCAGCGCGCCGAAGGCGAAGCCCCCGAGCCGGTCCACGCCGCCGAAGATCGACAGGCGCACGAACTGGTGGGCCAGCCCACCGATCAGCGCGCCGACGAGCAGCACTCCGAGCAGGATGATCAGGCGCGCCACCCAGGCTTTCACCTCCGCCGCCGACAGTAGACCCCCGAGGTGAGGCTCGACGAGATCCGAGAAATGCCAGGCAAGGATCAGCGCGGCGATCCACGTGACGAACGCGATCCCCTCGCGCAGCACACCGCGCGCAGCACCGACCAGGCCCGAGATCAGGATCGCGGCGAGAATCACGTAGTCCGCGGTAGTCATGGCAGAGGGACGCGTCCGCGCTCATTCCGCGCGGCGCGGATTGTACAAGAGCTGCTCGGGGCCTGCCGAGCGCTGCGTCGCACCGGCTGTGCGCTACTTCGCCACGACCGCGCCAACGTGCCCCTGTGTGCGCAGCTTCGCCGCCAGTTGCTCCGCCGCGGCCCGCTCGCGCGCCGGTCCCACCTGCACACGGTACAGGCGTCTGCCGGCCGTGCCCCGCGACACGCTGACTGTATATCCGAGGCCGTGCACCTGCTGCGCCAGCCGCTCGGCGTTCGAGCGGCTCGCAAAGCTGCCGAGCCGCACGACATAGCCGGAGCCGCTCGCCGCGGGCGCCACGGAAGCCGCAGCCGGCGGTCCAGAGCTTGACGCTGTCAGAGTTGGCGCTGTGGGAGTCGGCGGCGTGGGAGTTGCCCGCGCCGCAGGCGCCGCGACGGCCGTCGCCGTCGGCGCCGCTGTGGGTGGCTGCATCCCGAACGCGGTGCTCCCCCCACGGGGCTCGTCCGCGAGATTGATGGTGTAGGAGCGTAATGGCGGTTCCTCTGCCGGCGTCGCCGGGCCGTGGACGCGCGCCGCCGGGCGGAGCGGCCCGTTGAGTAACTCGGGCACCAACACGACGATCAGGGCCACGAGAATGATTGCGCCCGTCAGCCGTTCTTTCACCAGGGTGTCCAACTTGAGGGCGAACGCGGGAAAAGCAATGGCAGCGGATACTTCACGGCATTATATCCGAAGCCACTCGCGCGCCGGCCCCACGGTGTGGAAGGAACCAAACACCACGACGCGGTCTCCGGGACGGGCCAGGGAGCGCGCACGCGCGCACCCCTCCGCCACCGAGTCGGCGAGCGTGAGGCGCGCCGGCGGGATTTGCATCCGCCCGGCGAGCGCCGCGGCGCTCCCGCCGCGCGGACCCGCGAGCGCACACAGGATCCAGTGGTCGACGTGGGGAGCGAGCGCGGCCGCGATCCCGGCGGCGTCCTTGTCGGCGAGCACGCCCGCCACGGCGAGCGTGCGTCCCCGCCCGCCCGCGGCTGCCGTGGGAAGCGCCCGTTCGGTGAGATGCGCGGCGAGCACGCGCGCGGCGGGCTCGTTGTGCGCAATGTCGAGGATCCACTCGACGGCCCCCGGAACGATCTCGAAGCGCCCCGCGAGGTGCACGCGGCCGAGCGCCGCATTCACCGCGCGCCGATCGAGCGGCCCGGCGAGCGTCCCCTCGGCGGCGAGCGCCGCGACGGCGGTGATGGCGGTCGCGGCATTACGGTATTGGATGGAGCCCGCGAGGCGCGACGGCGCGAGATCCTCGAGCGCGAGGCCGGGACCCCGGTAGCTCCAGTGCTCGCCCGCGACCGCCCAGGTGTAATCGCGGCCCGCGACCAGCGAGCGTGCCCCGAGTGCCGCGATCCGGGCAAAGACGCTCGCGGGCATGTCGGCGGTTCCGAGCACGGCGGGGCGGCCGGCGCGCAGGATCCCGGCCTTCTCCACACCGATAGTCTCCAGGCTCTCGCCGAGCCACTCGCGATGGTCGAGCCCCACCGAGGCGATGACCGCGACGTCGGCCGCGGCGAGGTTGGTGGCGTCGAGGCGCCCGCCCAGGCCCACCTCCAGCACCGCGACCTCGACCGCACGGCGGGTGAAGACGAGCAGCGCGGCGAGCGTGTTGTACTCGAAGAAAGTCAGCGTGGTGCTGCCGCGCGCCGCCTCGATGCGCTCGAACGCCTCGATGAGCTCGCCGTCGCCCGCCTCGGCGCCGTCCACGCGGATGCGCTCGTTGTAGCGGACCAGGTGCGGCGAGGTGAAAAGGCCGACGCCGGTCCCGACGGCCGCGAGCAGCGCCTCCGCATGCGCGGCCACCGAGCCCTTGCCGTTGGTGCCGCCGACGGTGAGAACGCGAAATGCGGGTGCGGCTACCCCGAGACGCCGCGCGACTTCCGTGACGCGCTCGAGCCCCAGGTCGATGCTGCGCGGGTGGACCGAGTCCTGAAGGTCGAGCCACTCGGCGAGCGTGCGCATTCGGCGTCGCCAGGCCTCGCCCGCGCGCCGCTCAGGCGGCGGCGACCGGGAGCTTCAGCAGCAGCCGCAGCATCGCCGCGATCCGGTCGCCCATTTCGCGCCGGTCGACGATCATGTCGATGGCGCCGTGCTCCAGGAGGAACTCGGCGCGCTGGAAGCCCTCCGGCAGAGTCTCGCGCACGGTCTGCTGGATGACGCGCGGACCCGCGAACCCGATGAGCGCCCGCGGCTCGGCGATGTTGAGGTCGCCGAGGAGAGCCAGGCTCGCCGACACGCCGCCCGTGGTCGGATCGGTCAGCACCGAAATGTAGGGCATGTGCGCCTGGGCCAGGCGCGAGAGCGCCGCTGCGGTCTTGGCCATCTGCAGCAGCGAGTACAGCGCCTCCTGCATGCGCGCGCCACCGCTCGCCGAGAAGCAGATGAAGGGCCGCCGCTCCTGGATGCAGTAGTCGACGCCCCGTTTGAAGCGCTCGCCGACCACCGACCCCATCGAGCCGCCGAGGAACTGAAACTCGAAGGCCGCGGCCACCACCGGCAGCCCGTGCAGTGTCCCCTCGAGCACCACCAGCGCGTCGCTCTCGCCGGTCGCCTTCTGCGCCTGGGTGAGCCGGTCGCGGTAGCGCTTGCTGTCTCGGAACTTGAGCGGATCCTCCGGAGAGATCGCGGCGCCGATCTCGCCGATCGTCCCCTGATCGAGGAGGCGCTCGAGACGCTCGCGTGCGCGGATGCGCATGTGGTGGCTGCACTTGGGGCAGACAGAGAGATTGCGCTCGAGCTCGGCGCGATAGAGTACGGCGTCACAGGCCGGGCATTTGATCCACAGCCCCTCGGGCACCGAGCGCGTACGCCGTTCGGTCTTGATACGGGAAGGCATGATCTTGTCGAACCAGGTCATGCGGGGACTTTTGCGGCGCCGCGGCAAGCTCCAGCGGCGTTTCGATCATAACTGATCGGCGCCCGGCGGCCCTTCCGTCGCCGGGGCGGGGAGTCCGAAGGCCGCCGGATAGCGCACCTCCCAGAGGTAGAGGCCGGCCGCGGGCGCCGTGGCGGCGCTGTGCGTGCGATCGCGTCCCTCGAGCACCGAGCGCGCCCAGTCGGGCGGCTCGTCACCCTTGCCGACGGCGATCAAAAGGCCCGCGATGTTGCGCACCATGTGGTGGAGGAAGGCGTTGGCCACCGCCTCGATGGTGATCCAGTCGCCGCGCCGCTCGACGGCGAGACGCATCAGGCGCCGGATGGGCGACGCGGCCTGGCATTCCGAGGAGCGGAAAGCGCTGAAGTCGTGCTCGCCGATGAGATGTGCGGCAGCCTCGGCCATGCGCCCCTCATCGAGCGCACGCGTCACCCACGCGGCGCGCGCCGCGCACAGCGCCGAGCGCGCCGTGCGATTCAGCACGAGATAGCGGTAGACGCGCGCCGTGGCGCAGTAGCGCGCGTGAAAATGCGCGGGCACCGGCAACGCCCAGGAGACGGCGACGTCCTGTGGCGCCTCGCTGTTCGCCCCGAGGATCCAGCTGCGCGCGCTGCGCTCGGCGTCAGTATCGAAGTGCGCGACCTGTGCGCGCGCGTGCACGCCGGCATCGGTTCGCCCGGCGCACACGAGGCTCACGGACGCCGCGGCGACGGCGCCGAGCGCCTTTTCCAGGACCGCCTGAACGGTGCGCAGCGACTGCTGGGTCTGCCAGCCGGCGAACGCCGAGCCGTCGTACTCAACGCCGACGGCTATGCGGTTCAACCCGGCAGGGACTCCATCAGCCGCTGCGCTTCCTGCTTCTGTGCCGGCGAGCCCTCGCTCATCACTTCCTCGAGGATGTTGCGCGCGCCGTCCGGATCGCCCATGTCCATGTACGCGCGGGCGAGATCGAGCTTGGTGCCGACCTCGCTCATCGTTACCGGCTCAAGGTCCGGCAGCGCCAGGTCCTCCGAGGACAGCCGCTGGGTGGCCGCGAAGGCCGCATCCGGCACGGTGGCCGTGCCGACATCCAGATCGAGCGTACCGCCGTTGGTCTCGTGGGTGCCGGTGGCCGTGCCGACATCAAGGTCGATCTCGCCCGGCGCGCGGTGAGTGCCTGTGGCATCACCGACATCCAGGTCCAGCCCCTGCCCGCTCAGGGCCCGCAGGCGCGACGTGGCCGAACCGGAGCCGTCCGGACCGGCGAGGTTCGTAGTCTGCGTGAGCGCGGCCTCGAGCTCGTTCTGATCGAACTGCCAGGCACCGGTGGTGGAGCCGGTTTCCTCCTTGGCGCGGCGGTGCGCGTCCTCCATGACGCGGCGTGACTGATCGTCCATGCCCGCGACCAGCGTCGGACCATCCGGCGTGGACGCGGCGGCGGAGGTGATGCCCGGCTGGTCGACGGTATCCACCGACCCCACATCCAGGCCCAGGTCATCGATCGCCAGTTCCGCGGTGTGCTCGGTGCTTCCCTGGCGCATCGCGGTCTCAAGCTTCTGGCGGATCGTCGGGTTATCCGGCGGCATCACGCGCGGCTGCTCGACGGTCGGGCCCTCCATCTCGGCGGTGCTGCCGGCGCCATGGCGCATGCGCGCGGTCATCTGGCGGGTGTTGCCGGTGGCGCCCGTGAAGCTCTCCTCGAGGGCGACGTTGCGGTCAGTGATGCCCGACTGCGACTCCGCGGTCGCATCGAGATCGCCCAGGGCGGTGCCGATATCGAGGTCGACCCCCTGCTGGGCTTCCTCGGGCACCGGGTCGCCGAGCAGATCGAAGTCCACCCGGCTCTGTCCGCCCTCCAGGTCGAGGTCGACGCCGCCGGCGGCAGCGCCGGTGACCGTGCCGCCGCCGGAGAACAGCGGGTCCTCGGGGGCGAGCTGCTTGCCCATGATCAGGATCTTTTCCCACTCCCCGGGCGCGGCCTCGGAGCGGCTCTGCGCCAGCTCGCGCGCGGCCGTGAGGAACTGCTCCTTGTTGCCCCAGACGAAGAACACTTCGAGGAGCTTCAGTTTCAGATCGCGGCGCGCGGGTTCGCGCGAGATGGCGATGCGGATCAGATCGGCGGCCTGGTCGTACAGACCGTACGCCATGTGGAAGTCGGCCTCCGCGAGCGGGTC
>DASXKA010000155.1:0-1677 GCA_036497085.1 Steroidobacteraceae bacterium
GCCGGCGCGCCGCGTCTGATCGAGGCGCAGCGCCATGACCGAGCGGCGCGCCTCTGCGAGTCCGTCGCGCGCCAGGTCGCGAATGCGCGACAGCGTGACGCCAAGCTCGGAGTTGCGCTTCTTGCAGGAAGGAAACTCCTCCACGGCTCCCAGCTGCATGAGGATTCCGGTAAAGGCCTGTGCGAGGCCGTCGTGGATCTCCTGGCCGATGCGGGTGCGCTCCATGAGCACAGCCGCCTCCTTGGCGGAGTAGGCGAGCCGCGTCAGTTGCACGGCCAACGTTGCCTGCTGCGCGAGCGCGACCAGGAGGCCGCTGCGCTGCACGTCCCGGGCGTCGCGTCCGAAGGTGAGGATGAAAAAGCCGACGCTGCGCGCGCCGAACACCAGCGGGTAGACGACTACGCCGACCGCCCCCTCGCCGCGGTGGAACGCCTGCACGCCGGGCCAGATCTCCTCCGTCTGCGTCGCGTAGTCCACGTAGTGGGGCTCGCGCAGCTGCCCGAATTTCTCGGTAAAGGTCGAGCCGGCTACCGGCACCTTGGCCGGATACGAGGGCTCGGCGAGCTGCCCTTCGCGCACATGGGCGATGATGCGCCACTCCTGTAGCGAGTCCTTGAGGACGATGACGGCGCCCGAGATCGCGTCGAACTGGCGGGTCGCCTCGAGCAGCATGTGGCCCATGAAGCTGTGCAGATCGGTCTCGCCGGCGAGGCGCTCGAGGTTGCCGCGGATCACGGCATTCGCCTTGGCGAGCTCGGCGAAGCGCTCTTCGGCCGCGTGCTCGCGCTCGTGGCGCACGTCGTCGACGAGCCGCTCGCGATGCAGCGCGGCGCCGATGACCCCGGCGGCCGTCTCCAGCGCCGCGAGCTCCGCGGCGTCGATGGCACGTTGCTGACGGGTGTTGTCGAAGGCCACGACGCCGGTGAACTCACCGGCGACGAAAATCGGCACGATGGCCTTGGTCTGGGTGCCGATGCCCTGGATGCCGGGCGACCCGGCATAGACCTCGTCTTTGCTGAAGCACACGCTACGCCCGGCGCGCAGCTCGGCGCATACCGCCGCGAAGTGGCGCTCATCGCACGAGCACTGCTCGGGGTCCGTGAGGTGCGGCGTCACGCCTTCCGCGGTCCACTCGCTCAGCACCACCAGCAGCCGCTCGCCGTTGGGGCCGCTCTGGCTCTCCATGACGTTCACGCGGTCGACGTGCGCCGCCTCGCCGATGAGGCCGAGCACGCGCGGGATTGCGGCGCGCACGTCCGGGGCTTCGAGCAGGAGCCAGCTGGCGCGGGCCGAGGCCGTCAGCAGCCGCTCTCGTGCCTGCAGCGACTCGTTGATCCGGGTGAGCTCCTCTGCGCACGGGCCCGGCGGGACGGCGAGGGTATCCGGTTGATCCAGCAGGGCCACATTGGCATTCATGGGCGGTAGTACTCGGGCAGGCCGTGGAGGCTGATCCGAAAGTCTACCGCGCCGGGCCCGCAATCTCCCGTCGTGGGTCGGACTCTCTATCTTAAGAGGGAGCGGTGCGGGCTCCTCGTGGAGCGTCGACGGGGTGCCGCCCTCGAGGGGCTGGGGCCCGGGGAGGAAGGCCAAAGGTGACCGAATCAAGGAGTTACCCGCCCGCCGCGCGGATATAGCGTGGCAGGGGAGCCATCTCCCAGCCGCCGCCCAAGGCCTTGT
>DASXKA010000156.1:0-2256 GCA_036497085.1 Steroidobacteraceae bacterium
CGGGCTCGACTACGAGCGAGTGGTGCTCGCCGGTGGCTCGCTCGGACTCATGGCGGCGGCGCTCGATCTGGTGCTGCCCTACGTGCGCGAGCGGCGACAGTTCGGGCAGCCGGTCGGCACCTTCGAGCTGATGCAGGGCAAGCTCGCCGACATGTACGCGGCGCTGAACGCCGCGCGTGCCTACGTGTACTCGGTGGCGCGCGCCTGCGATGCGAAGACGGCGCGCCGGCGCGACGCCGCCGCCTGCATCCTCTTCGCCGCCGAGCGCGCCACGCACGCGGGGCTCGAGGCGATCCAGGCGCTCGGCGGCAACGGCTACATCAATGACTACGACGCCGGGCGCATCCTGCGCGACGCGAAGCTCTACGAGATCGGCGCCGGCACCCAGGAGATCCGCCGCATGCTGATCGGCCGCGAGCTCTACGAGAGCGCCGCGTGAGCGTCGAGTTCGACCAGATCCACGTCGAGCCCGCCTACCGCAAGGTGGCCGCGGCGATCGGCACGCGCATCATGAGCCGCGCTCTGCGCGAGGGCGAGCGGCTGCCGTCCGAGACCGAGCTCGCGCGGCAGTTCGGCGTCAACCGCTCCACCGTGCGCGAGGCGCTGCGCGAGCTCGAGAGCCGCGGGCTGGTGCAGCGCCGGCCCGGCTCGAAGCTCATGTCGGTGAGCCGCCCCCACCACCAAACGGTCGCCGCCGGGGTGAGCCATGCCCTGCTGCTGCACGATGTCACCGTGCGCAACGTCTGGGAGGCGCTCACCATTCTCGAGCCGCCGCTGGCCGAGACGGCGGCACGCACGCGCAGCGTCGCGGACCTCGAGTGCATCAGGGCGGCCGCCGATGCCTTCAGCGCCCAGCGCGCGCACACCGCGCAGGCGGTGCAATGTTGTGCGGAGTTCTTCCGCTGCATCGGGCGGGCCACCCATAACCCGGTGCTGGGACTCGCGCAGGAGCCGCTGCTGCAGCTGCTCGAGCCCTCCCTCGGCGTGATGATCGACAAGGTGCCGCAGGCGCGCACCCGGATCGCGGCAGCCGAGCGGCGCCTGGTGGAGGCGCTTGGGGCGCGCGAGCCCGAGGTCGCGCACCAGTGGATGGCGCGGCACATCCGCGACTTCAGCAGGGGCTACGAGCTGGCGGGAATCGACCTCGAGCTGAGGGTGACCGCGGCCTGAGGGCGGCCCGCCTGCCGGGGCAGTGTGACGCCGGTCACGTCCTCCTCATGTGCCGAGACCTTCACACTGCCCGAGGCTTGTAACGGGTATGCTGCGCCCCGACTTTTCGCCGGCAAACACCCTCCTCTTCCCAAGGAGTCGTCCGATGCTCGGGTTACTGGTCGTGCTGTTCCTCTTCATCGCGGTAGTCGGGTATGTTATCGGCGCCTACAACGGCCTGGTGCAGGTGCGCGCCGCGGTGAGGCTCGCCTGGTCAAACATCGACGTGCTGCTGGTGCAGCGCCACGACGAGCTGCCGAAGCTGGTTGAGGTCTGCAAGCAGTACATGCAGTACGAGCCGGGCGCGCTGGAGCGCGTCATGCGCGCGCGCGCGGGCGTCGATGCGGCGCGCAGCTCCGGCAACGTGGCCTCCGTGGGGACCGCGGAGCGCGAGCTGCGTACCGGCCTCTCGGGGCTGTATGCGGTCGCCGAGAATTACCCCGAGCTCAAGGCGAACGAGGCGTTCCGTCACCTGCAGGATCGGATCAGCGGGCTCGAGACTGCGATCGCCGACCGGCGCGAGGTCTACAACGACGCGGTCAACACCAACAATGTACGCATCGCCTCGTTCCCGGGGGTGCTGATCGCCGGGCTCGGCAACTTCCCCGAAGCCCAGCTGCTGCACTTCCAGACGGACGAGAAGGCGGACGTCGACCTGAAGGCGGCGTTCTCGCGCTGAACCCGGCGGCACGCTCGCGAGCGGCGCGCGCCCCGGCTCACCTCCATGGTCGGCCACGTGCAGAATCCGGCGCTGATCGCCGCGGTCGCCGGCGCGGGCGCGCTGCTGTGTCTCTACGGGTTCTTCCGCCGGCTGCGCCGCGACCGGCTGCTCGCCGACACTCCGCTCGTGCACCTCCGCTCCGCCGCCCAGGGCTACGTTAAAGTCCAGGGGCAGGCGCGGCCCGCGGGCGCCGCGCCGACCGCCGCACCACTCAGCAGCCGGCCGTGCGTGTGGTGGGATTTCAAAATCGCCGAAGAGCGGCGCGACTCCAGGGGCCGGCTGGAGTGGCACAGCATCGAGAGCGCCACCAGCGTCGAGCTCTTCGT
>DASXKA010000157.1:0-2358 GCA_036497085.1 Steroidobacteraceae bacterium
CCGTCGACAAGGCCCGCCTGCTGAATCTGTTCCTGCACGAGCTCGCGGAAGAGGCACGCGGCACCTACGGTCCGGACGCCGAACAGGTACACGACGGCGCACACCTGCGTTTCGTCAATGAGCTCGTCTTCCGCCTGACGCGCCTGGTCGAGCAGCTGCTGGCCGAAGATGCAACGCGGCCGGGCGACGATGTGGTACTGCGCATGCTGCTCACGCCGCGCGCCGACAAGGTCGCCGAGCGTCTGGTCTTCAACGCCTACGGCCGCGCCATCCAGGGCTTCGAGAGCTACGACACCACGGTGCTCATGGGCCCGGACCGCTAGCTGACCTGAGGCGATCGAGCCGCCGTCTGAGCGGCGTCGGGGGGAGAAACGATGAGCATCCACGCCGGGCGCGCCCTCGCCGCCGCCGCGCTTTCCACGTTCGCAATTGGGCTCAGCACGGCTGCGGCCGCAGCGGCCACGGGTGCCGTGCTGCTGCGCCCGGCGCAGGTGTGGACCGCGGGCGAGCCGGCGCACCCCGGCTGGGTCGTGCTCACCGACGGCGCGCACATCGCGGCCGTGGGTCCCGCTGCCGCCGTACACGCACCCCCGAGTGCCGAGGTGATCGAGTTGCCGGGCGCGACGCTCCTGCCCGGGCTCATGGACATCCACTCGCACCTGTTCCTCCATCCCTACAACGAGACTTCGTGGAACGATCAGGTGCTGAAGGAACCGGTGCCTTACCGCACACTGCGCGCCGGAGTGCAGGCGCGCGCCACCCTCATGGCCGGCTTCACCACGCTGCGCGATCTCGGCACCGAGGGGGCGGACTACGCCGACATTTCCCTGCGCCAGGCGATCGCCGACGGCTTGATCGAGGGCCCACGGCTGTTCGTCGCCACGCGCGCCATCGTCGCCACGGGCAGCTACGGCCCCGCGCCGCGCGCCCTGAGGCCCGACGTGTGCTGCACGCCGCAGGGTGCCGAGGAGGCGAGCGGCGTTGCGGAAGTGATGCGCGCGGTGCGCGAGCAGGCCGGGCGCGGTGCCGACTGGATCAAGGTGTACGCCGACTATCGCTGGGGCCCGGGCGGCACGCAGCAGCCGACCTTCACCGAGGAGGAGCTCAAGGCGCTGGTCGAGGCCGCGCGTTCATCCGGACGGCCGGTGGCGGCCCACGCGCACACCGCGGAGGGCATGCGGCGCGCCGTGCTCGCCGGCGTCGACACCATCGAGCACGGCTTCGCCGGCACGCCCGAGGTCTTCAGGCTGATGGCCGAGCGTGGCGTGGCGCTCCTGCCGACCCTCACCGCCGCGGAGGCGTACGGAGAATACTTCGAGCACTACGTGCGCGGGGCGAGCCCGCCGACGGCCGCGATGGCCGAGGCAGCCCAGGCCTTTCGCACTGCGCTCAAGGCTGGCGTCACGATCGGTTGCGGGAGCGACGTCGGAGTGTTCGCGCACGGCACCAACTACCGCGAGCTCGAGTGGATGGTGCGCGACGGCATGACGGCCGTCGAGGCGCTCACGGCCGCCACCGCCACCGACGCCAGGATCCTGCGCCGCGCAGCCGACCTCGGGCGAGTGCGCCCGCAGATGCTGGCCGACCTCGTAGCGGTGAGCGGCGATCCGACTGCCGACATCGCTGCGATCGAGCACGTGGTCTTCGTCATGAAGGACGGCGTGGTCTACCGCCGCCCGTGAGCGTGCGGGCGTCGGAGAAACACGTGAGTGGCGCGCTCACCCGCGAAGTGGCTCGCGGATTCGTAGCCGAGCGCGCGCAGGTCGAGGCCCTGGAACAGGGGCTCGCCCGAGCCGAGCAGCACCGGCCGGACCGCGAGCTGCAGCTCATCGACGAGGCCGGCGCGCAGATATTGCCGCACGGTGGCGACGCCCCCGCCGAGGCGCACGTCGCGGCCGCCCGCGGCGGCCCGCGCCTGCTCGAGCGCCGCATGGATGCCCGCGGTGACGAAGCGGAACTCCGTGCCGCCCGCCATGACGAGCGGCGCGCGCGCATGGTGGGTCAGCACGAAGACGGGAGTGTGATACGGCGGCTCCTCGCCCCACCAGCCGCGCCAGCTCTCGTCCGGCCATGGCCCGCGCACCGGACCGAACATGTTGCGCCCGAGAATCCAGGCGCCAATGTTGTCGAATCCCCGCCCGGCGACCGCGTCGTCGACTCCGGCTTCGCCGCCGTCCTCCTGAGCGTGCATCCGCCGCCACACGCGCGTGCTGAAGAACCACTCCATGAGCTCGGTGCCGCGGATGCCGAGCGGGTTCTCGAGGTTCTGCCCGGGACCGGCGCCATAGCCGTCGAGCGAGATCGCGAAGCTGCGCACGAGGAGTCTCGCCATCAGGGCTTGCCCGTTGCGACGGGATC
>DASXKA010000158.1:0-6396 GCA_036497085.1 Steroidobacteraceae bacterium
GGAATCCCAGCTCCTGCTCGAGCGCCGGAACGTGGCGATTCATCTGCCAGCCGGCGGCGCCGTGTACCTGCGGTGCCCGCCCGAAGATGCCGGCGAACTCATCCGTCGCGAGCGCCAGCTCGCGGCGCGTCCAGGCCTCGCCGGCACGGGCCACGCCATCCTGCCAGCGAATGTGATCCCAGGTGTGCACGCCCACCTCGAAGCCCCGGGCGCCGATGTCCTGCATGAAGCTCCGGCAGCGCCGCCCAATGCGCGGGCCGGGAAGCAGCACACCGTAGAGCAGCGTCTTGACGCCGTAGTGCTCGACCACCGAGGTACGCTTGACCTTGCCGAGGAAGCCGCGGCGAAAGACGCGCTTGATGGCGCGGCCCGTGTGGTCGGGACCTAAGCTGAAGAGAAAGGTAGCGCGCGCGTCGAGCCGCTCGAGGAGGCCCGCGAGCCTGGGCACGCCCTCGCGCGTACCGCGAAAGGTGTCGACGTCGACCTTGAGGGCGATGAGCGCCACGAGCTGCGGCCTCGGCCCCTGTCAGCCGAGCGGCGTGGGCCGCGAGCTGAGCGTGCGCGACAGTCGCGGCAAATCGATCGATTCGTCGGCGTGGGCCGCGCTGAGCAGTTGCAGCACCCCGCCACCCCGGCAGGCGGCGTACAGGCCGCCGTCGGCCCCAAACAGCCACGCGCCCGGCCGCGGTGCCGGACGGTCGCACACGCGGGTGCGGTGGATGTCCCAGCGCTCGCCACCCACCTCGGCAAATGCTCCGGGGAACGGCGGCGCAACCGCACGCACCAGGTCGTGAATCTCCCGCGCCGGACGCGACCAGTCGATGCGACCGTCCTCCGGCGTGCGCCGCCCGAAATACTGTCCGGGGAGGATCCTCTGCGGGCGCCGCGCTGCGCTGCCTGCGATCAGCTGCGGCAGCGAGCGCGCCAGGATCGTCTCGGCGGCGACCGTGACCTTGGCGAAAACCTCACGCGCGTCGTCGTCCGCGAGAATGGGAACGGCCAGCTGATCGACGATGTCGCCGGCGTCGGCCTGCTCCACCATGTAGTGGAGCGTCGCGCCGGTCTCGCTCTCTCCCTTGAGAATGGCCCAATTGACCGGTGCCCTCCCCCGGTACTTCGGCAGCAGCGATCCGTGCATGTTGAGCCCGCCGCGGCGCGCGCTCGCCAGCAACCCCGCGGACAGCAATGAGCGGTAATAAAAAGAGAACAGGAAGTCGGGCTGGAGCGCGCGCAGGCGGCCTTCGAGGTCGGCAGAGGCGCCGCTGGCAGGCGCGATCACGTCGAGCCCGTAATCGGCGGCGGTCTGCGCGACGCTCGCATACCAGCGGTTCTCTTTAGGGTCATCAGCCACGGTGACTACGAGCGGAATCCCGACCCCTGCCGAGAGCAGCGTCTTGAGGCAGCGGACTCCGACATCGTGATACGCGAACACCACGGCCGTCGGGCCGCTCACTCCTGCGCTCCCCGCGCGCGCGACAGTGTCGGCTGCGCAGGATCCGCCTCCGCGCCGAGCACCGCCGCAATCGTGTAGCGCGGCCGCTGCCTCACCTGCTCGTAGATGCGGCCGACATACTCGCCGACCACCCCGAGTCCGAGCAGTGCCATGCCGATCAGGAAGAAGGCGATCCCGAACAGCGTGAAGACGCCCTCGGCCTCCGGTCCCAGGATCAGTCGCCGGATGGCGAGGAAGGCCACGAAGCCGAGCGACGCGAGCGCGATCAAGATGCCGGCCATGGAAAAGAACTGCAGCGGCGCCACCGAGAAGCCGGTCATCAGATCGAAGTTGAGCCGGATGAGGTGTAGCAGCGAGTACTTCGACTGGCCCACGGTGCGCTCCGCGTGCGCTACCTCGATTTCGACCGGATGGCGCGCGAACGTATAGGCGAGCGCCGGCACGTAGGTGCTCACCTCGGTGCAGTGGTTGACCGCGTCGATGACGCTGCGGTGATAGGCGCGCAGCATGCAGCCCTGGTCGGTGATGCGGATCGAGGTGGTGCCCTCGCGCAGGCGGTTCATGAGGCGCGAGGCGGCCTTGCGCCACAGCACGTCCTGGCGGCGCACGCGGATCGTGCCCACGTAGTCGGCCCCCGCGTCCATGGCCGCCACCAGCTTGCCGATCTCCTCGGGCGGGTTCTGCAGGTCCGCATCGAGCGTGATGACGTAGTCGCCGCGCGTGTAGGTGAACGCGGCGAGAATCGCCCGGTGCTGGCCCGCGTTGCGCGCCAGCACCACGACCCGCGTGACATCCGGGCGCCGCTGATACTGCTCGCGCAGCTCCGCCACCGAGGCATCTGCGCTGCCGTCGTCGACGAATACCACCTCGTAGCTGCGCCCGAGCGCATCGAGCGCCGGGTACAGCCGCTCGAACAGCTGCGGCAGCCCCTCCTGCTCGTTGAACACCGGAATCACTACGGAAATGGCCGGGTTCATTTGCGTGCCCCGCGCACGATCTCATTCACCGCCCCGACCACGCGCTCGACGTCGCCGGCCGCCATCGCCGGGAACAGCGGCAGCGTCACGGTCTCGCGGCCGACGCGCTCGGCGTTGGGGAACTGGCCCGCGCGATAGCCGAGTGCGCGATAGGCGCTGAACGTGTGAATCGCCGGGTAGTGCACGCCGACGCCGATGCCGCGCTGCCTCATCGTCTCGATGAAGCCGTGCCGTGTGATGGTCAGCGAGTCGAGCGGCAGCAGCGGAGTGAACACGTGCCAGCTGTGCCCTTCATCGCCCCGCTCCGGGAGGCGCAGCGGCGCGTCCCCGCTCCAAAGCTCGAAGTAGCGGGCCACCAGGGCACGCCGCCTGGCGTTGAATTCCTCGAGGCGCTTCAGCTGCCCGAGGCCCACCGCGGCCGCGACGTCCGACAAGTTGCACTTGCCGCCGGCGAGCAACGTGTCGAAAGCATCGGGCCCGGACTTCAGCTGCCCGTGCCAGCGCTGCAGCTCGATGGTGCGCAGCTCCGCGGCCGAGCCGCCCGAAATCGCGCCGCCCTCGATGGTGGTGATGTTCTTGTTCGGGTGGAAGCTGAACACCACCAGGTCGCCGAAGCTGCCGATGCGCCGGCCACGCGAGCTCGATCCGATGGCGTGCGCCGCATCCTCGATCACGCGCAGCCGGTGGCGGCCGGCGATCGCATAGAGCCGCTCCATGTCTACCGGCATGCCGGCAAAGTGCACCGGCATGATTGCGCGGGTGCGCGGCGTGATCGCCGCCTCCACCTGCGCGAGGTCGAGGTTGCGCGAATCGAGGCCCACGTCGACGAACACCGGGCGCGCGCCGACCCGCACGATGACGTTGGCGGTGGCGACGAAACTCAGGGCCGGCGTGATCACCTCGTCCCCGGGGCCGATCCCGCAGGCGAGCAGCGCGATCTCGAGCCCCGCGGTCGCCGAGGTCTGCGTGCGCACCGGCCGTCCACCCAGATAATCCGACAGCGCGCTCTCGAGCGCCGCTACCTTCGGCCCGCTCGCGAGCCAGCCCGAGCGCAGCACTTCGACCACCGAGGCGATCGTCTCCTCGTCGACGGTGGGACGGGTGAAGGGCAGGAACTGCTCCACGGTTTTCGCCGAATCGTTCATGAGCGCGATACCAGCACGACCCCCGCCACGATGATCGCGATGCCCGCGACGCGCTGGCCGTTGGGTACCTCTCCGAGCAGCCACCACGCCAGTCCGATGTTGATCACGTAGCCGAGCGAGAGCAGCGGATATGCCTGGCTGACGGGCACGCGCGACAGGCCGACCAGCCACACGATGACACTGAGCCCGTAGGCGCACAATGCATACCAGAGCGACGGCACCGTCAGCAGTTCCAGCCCGCGCCGCAGCACGGCGCTGTCGGTGACGATCAGCGGTCCCGTTACCCGCGTGGCGGCCTTCAGTCCCAGCTGCGCCAGCGCGTTCAGCAGCACGCCGCAGAAGAGGATGGAGAAATCGCTAAGTTTCACAGACGGCTCACTGCGACGGTGTAGTTATCGGCGGCAATCACACGCCCGGGAAACCCCTGGCGCCGCCAGGAATCCCAGATCCCGGGATCGAAGAATGCCACGGCGTCGCGGCTCGCGTCCCAACGGGCCCTGAAGGCCTCGACGCCGAGGTCCTGCCGCCCGGGCTCCGCGCTCAGCCCGAAGGCGAGCTCCCCCTCGTAATCGACCAGCGTAAGGGTGCGGCCGAGATAGGGCGAGACCGTTTCCCGGTACTGCCCGACACTATATAGAGAGGTCTGCGGCCCCACCGCGGGGCGGGCGGTGGCGACCAGATCACGCGCCGACCGGGCGGGCGGAATGATCGCGTAAGCGCACAGCAGGCACTGCCACGCGAGAATCGCCCCCGCCGCGGTCGTCATCGCCAGCGCCCCGGCCTCGAGCCGCACGGCGCGCAGCGTAGCGAGCGCCGCCAGCAGCGCGCTCAGGCTGGCCACCGCCATCCAGACGAGCGCCTCGTGCGGCACGAAGGCGTTGCGACGCGCGCTGTAGGCGATGCCGACGACGACCACCAGCAGGACGAGCGCCGCGCCCACGCGGGCGGCTACTGCCGCCAGGCGTGCGGGCTCTGCAGCTTGTGCGCCGGCGAGCGCGGCCAACACCGGGAACATCGGCAGGATGTAAGGAGCGAGCTTGGAGCCGGAGACAGAGAAGAACAGCAGGGTCACCGCGGCATAGATCAGCAGAAACCTGCGCGGCTTGAAGGCAGTCGCCGGCGCCGGCGCTTCACGCCACGCGGGCCGGACGGCGCGCGCCAGCGGCGCTATCCACGGCAGGACGCCGAGCAGCAGCAGCGGCAGGAAGTACCACCACGGCTCCACCCGCTGGTGACCCGTGGTGAGAAAGCGCGAGAAGTGCTCATGTACGAAGAAAAAGCCCGCGAAGCCGGGATTGCGCAGCGAGACCACGATGAACCAGGGCGCCGCCAGCGCGAGGAACAGCGGCACACCCGTGGCGGGATGCAGCCGCCGCCAGGGGCGCGGATCGCGCTCGATCAGCGTATAGACAATGAGCGCACCGCCGGCCAGCGCCCCGACTACGATGCCCTTCGAGAGCACCCCGAGCGCCGCCGCCGCCCAGGCGGCGAGCATCCAGCTCCGTTCCGCGTTTGAGGCGGGCGCGGCGCACTGTGCCCGCGTGAAGGCGAGCACCGCCGCCGTGAGCCAGAATGCGAGGCCTGCATCGAGCAGGTTGAGGTGTCCCACGATCAGAAAGTAGGGACTCACCGCGAGCGCGGTGAGCGCCGCGAGGGCGGCCGCCGTCCCGAAGAGCGCCCGCGTCCAGGCGAAGGTGAGCGCCAGACAGCCGAACGCGAGTGCCACCGACCAGGCGCGCGAGCTCCACTCGGAGAGCCCCACGACCGAGTACACCGCGGCGGTCGTCCAATATTGCAGCGGCGGCTTCTCGAAGTATTTCAACCCGTCGAAGCGCGGCGTGACCCAGTCGCCGCTCGCGACCATCTCGCGGGGAATCTCCGCGTAGCGGCCCTCGTCGGGATCGAGCAGCGGGCGCACCGGCGTGGTGGCGAACCAGGCTGCCGCCAGCACGAGCCACCCGAGCCAGCTCGATCCGCGCGCCGGGTGTGCCGGCCCCGCCTCGCTCGCCATGCTGTGGGCGGAGGCCCTGGCGCCTAGATTCCGGCGAGCGCCGCGGCGCGCGAGCCGAAGCCTTCCTGCTTCACGTAGTAGTCGATCGTGCGCCGCATGGCGGTGTCCATGTCGGTCGTCGGCTGCCAGCCGAGGTCGCGCTTCGCCGCCTCGATGTTCGGCACGCGCACCTGGATGTCCTGGTAGTACTTGCCGTAGTACTCGCCCGCCGAGACGTCGACGATCTCGGTGGCGCGGGCATTGTCGCGCAGCACCGGGAACTCCTGCGCGATGCGGATGGTGCGCTGCGCGAGGTCGCGGATGGAGATGCAGTTTCCGGGGTTGCCGATGTTGAAGATACGCTGGCTGGCGCGCCGGTTCTGATTCTCGAGGATGGTCAGCAGGCACTCGATGGCGTCGTCGATGTAAGTGAAGGAGCGCTTCTGGCTGCCGCCGTCGACCAGCTTGATCGGGCGCTTGTACAGCACGTTCGACAGGAACTGGGTAAACACCCGCGAGCTGCCCTCCTTCGGCTCCTCGGGGTTGTCGAGGTTCGGGCCGATGAAGTTGAACGGCCGGAACAGCGTGTAGTCGAGGCCGTCGCGCACCCCGTAGGCGTAGATGACGCGGTCGAGCATCTGCTTCGAGCAGGCGTAGATCCAGCGCTGCTTGTTGATCGGCCCGTACACCAGCGGACTCGTCTCCTCATCGAGCACCGAGTCCGGCGACATGCCGTAGACCTCGGAGGTCGAGGGAAACACCAGGCGCTTGCCGTACTTGACGCACTGGCGCACCACGGCGAGGTTGGCCTCGAAGTCGAGCTCGAACACC
>DASXKA010000159.1:0-5160 GCA_036497085.1 Steroidobacteraceae bacterium
GGAGCATGCCCATGTCGGATGAGCGCGATGCACTGCTGCTGCATGAGTTTGCGCGGAGTCAGCGGCCGCTGGCCGATGCGCAGTTCGTGGCGCAGGTGAGGGGGCGCCTGCCGGTGTTCTGCGTGCGCCGCCTGCTCGGCGCGCTCGGCGTCACGCTCTGGACCATTCTCGGGGGTTCCCGCTAGAACCCGCCGCCGCGTTCCCGGCCACGTACTTGGCACCGCGGGCGACATCCCGCACTGACAGCTGGAAAAGGGGAATCAACATGCGCACCTCTCCCGTCGCGGCGCGCCTCGCGCCGCTCATCGTTGCGGCCGCGTTGGCAGTCCTTCCCGCCCTGGCAGCAGCCGAGGGTGCCGTGCTGCCGACACTCAAGACGAACCAGACCCTCGCGTCCACGATCCCCGGAAACGGCGACGTGAACCCGTACGGGATCGTACAAGTGAAGCGCAGCACGGGCCGCCTCGTCGCGGGGAATATCCTGATCAGCAATTTCAATAACTCGAGCAATCTCCAGGGCACGGGCACCACCATCGTGCAGGTGGCCCCCGACGGAACGGTGACTCTGTTCGCGGGCATCGACGCCGGCAGCCTTCCGGGCGCATGCCCCGGCGGCGTGGGGCTGACGACCGCGCTCGCGGTGCTCCGGTCGGGGTGGGTGATCGTAGGGAGTCTGCCCACCACGGACGGCACTTCCGCCACGGCGCAGGCGGGATGCCTGATCGTGCTCGACAATATGGGGAACGCTGTCGAGACCTTCTCGGGCGCGCTCATCAACGGCCCATGGGACATGACGGCGCTCGACGGTGACCGGCAGGCGGTGCTGTTCGTCACCAACGTGTTGAACGGCACGTTGGCGGCCGGGGGCGGGGTCGTAAATGGCGGCACGGTCACGCGGCTCAACCTCAGGGTGTCGGCTGCCACGATGCCGAAGCTCGAGTCCATCACCGTGATCGGATCGGGCTTCGCCGAGCATACCGATCCGGCTGCGCTGGTCGTCGGGCCGACCGGCGTCGGTCTGCGCTCGGACTGCGGCAGCGGGGACGACTGCGCCGAGGCGGGAGAAGACGACGGCGGCTCGATCCTGTACGTGGCGGACACGGTCAACAGCCGGGTCGTCGCCATCGGCAACCCGCTCGGGCGCACCCGCTCGGCCGGCACGGGCCATTCGCTCTCTGCGGGCGGCAGCCTCAACGGCCCGCTCGGGCTCATCGTCACTCCGGGCGGGGAAATCCTCACCGTCAACGCCGGTGACGGTTTCATCACCGAGATCAGCCCCGGCGGCCGTCAGGTCGCCAAGGCCCAGCTCGATGCGAGCGGCTCGCCGCCAGGCGCGGGCGCCCTCTTCGGGCTCGTGTTCGATCCGGTGCACGGCCTCTACTACGTGGATGACGCGACCAACACTCTGAACCTGTTGCATCGCTGAGGCGGACTGACCGCTCCGGCGGGGCACGAGCCGCACGCCCGTGTCCCGCCGGCGCCGCAGCCGGCCCCGCGGCCGCGCTCTCAGGCCGCCCAGATATCGGCGAAGGCGCGCGCGAAGTTCGCGCCGATCACTTTCTCGACCACGTCGGCCGGATAGCCACGCTTCAGCAACCCGTCGGCGATGATCTCGATCCGCCGCGGGGTGTTGAGGCCCACGACGTACGGCGGGCGGTCTTCCTCGGGCGCCGCGAGGCCTGCGGTGCGCCGCTGCTCGAGTTGCCTGTTGAGATCGGCCATGCCCTTCTCGCTCAGGTCGAGCGGCAGGATGTCGGCGTCGCTGCCGATCCCGACGTGATCCTCACCAGCCACCTTGAGCGCGTGCTCGACATGCTGCAGATAGTCCTCGACCGTCGGCTGCCTGGGCGAGGCGGTGAGGTACGGCAGATCGAAGATGCCGACAACTCCGCCGCGATCGGCAAGCGCCCGCAGCTGCTCGTCGGTCTTGTTGCGCGGATGCGCATGGATGGCCGCGCAGCCCGCGTGTGTCATGAGCGGCGACTTGGTCGAGAGGTCGAGGACCTCGGCCGTGGTGGCGGGGTTCGCGTGGCTCAGGTCGATGGCGATGCCGAGCCGGTTCATCTCGGAAACCGCCTGGCGGCCGAGCGGAGTGAGGCCTCCGCCCTCGGGCTCCATCACCCCGGCGGCGAACGGCGACTTGCGGTTGTAGGAGAGCTGCATGACGCGCACGCCGAGGTCGCGGAACAGCGCGAGCGACTCGAGCCGCCCCTGCAGCATCTCCGCGCTCTCGAAGGACAGGATGATGCCGAGCTTGCCCTCGGCTTTGGCGCGCGCGAAATCGGCTGCCACGCGCACCTGGGTGAAATGACCGGGGTAGGCCTCGATGAGGCGCTGCACCCGGGCGACCGCCGCGACGGTCGTCGCGAAATCGTCGTTGATTCCGCCGATCGAGTACTTGATGACGTTGATGCCGCTGCCGCGCACCGCGTCGAGATCCGCCTGCGGCAGCGACGCGCGGCCCTCCGGCGGTGCGGAGTTACAGTCGAGGATCAGCGCCGAACGGTACAGCGCGCGGGCATGCACGGAAACGCTCGCAACCGCGGGCTCCGAGTGCGCGGGCTGCGGTTCCGCGTGGGCGCGCGGGCCGAGCGAGGCTGCGGCCGCCGCGCAGGCCAGGCGCTGCGAAAACTCGCGCCGGTTCACTGGCGTGGCGCCCTGACCGCCACCCCCTGTACCTCGAAACGCGCTCCGCGGATCAGGCTGCTGACGCCGATGAAGGCGCGCGCCGGGTGATGGCCGTGGAAGTAGCCGCCGTAGATGCCGTTGAAAGTGTCGTACAGGGAAAGATCGGTGCAATAGACCGTCACCGAAACGAAGTCATCCATCGTGAAGCCGGCACGCTCGAGCGTGCGCTTGACGCCGTCCATCACCAGACGCGCCTCGGCCTCGGGGCTCGCGGCGGCGTTGCCGGTGCGCGGATCGATGCCGAGGTGACCGGCGACGTACAGCGTGTCACCGAGGCGCACCGCGTCGCTGAAGGGAAGCACGGGTCCGTTCGGGGCGGGTGGATGCTCGATGTAGCTGCGCTCGGGGTCGGCCGGAGCGCCGAACGCGAGCGCGGTGGTGAGCGCCAGGGCAGCGGACAGCAGCCAGGACCACCGCCTTCTTGGGTCGAACGTGAGACGCATGCTCCCCTCCTCCGGCACCCTTCTTCTAGCGCCTCTCGGCGGCGGCGACCGAGAGCGCCACACCAAGCGCGATCACAATGCCGAACAGAAAGATATGTGAAAACAGCTCGCCGATCACGTCGGAGGTCGGCATCACCCGATGCACGCGCGACAACGGCAGTACCACCGAATGCATGAATACGTACATCGCCACCCCGAAGACGGCTCCGCAAACCGCCGGGCGCCGCACCAGCACGGGAAGGAAGCGGCTCCCGAGGTAGAAAGCGAACGCCGCACATACCGCGATGAGGAAATGCAGGGCGGCACCGAGCGGCAGCACCCATGCCCCGGCGCCGAAGGCGCCGGAGCCGAGTACGCCGCTCGCGATGCTACGCAGAATGATCCCGGGGCCCGCACCCTGGTAACCATAGAAGAGGAAGGCAAACAGCAGGTCGAGCGCACCAGCGGTGAGGCCGCTCGCCGCGACGCCCGCCCAGGGAACGTAGCGCAGAGGCGCAGGAGGCGCGCTCATGATGCGCGACTGAAGAGGTCGGAGACGCAGTCGGCGCCCTCGAGCTCGAGCAGTGCGCGCTTGACCGCGAGGCCGCCGCCAAAGCCGGTGAGCGAGCCGTCGGCACCGATCACCCGGTGGCACGGCACCACGATCGGGAGCGGGTTCGCGCCGTTGGCCATGCCGACCGCCCGCGGCACGCTGCCGACCCGCCGTGCCAGCTCCCCGTAGGAGAGGGTCACGCCGTAGGGAATCTCCACCAGCGCTCGCCACACCGACCGCTGAAAGGTGCTGCCCTCCATCGCGAGCGGCACGCCGAACACGCGGCGTTCTCCGCCGAAGTACTCGGCGAGCTCGCGGGTGACCTCGGTGAACCGTGCGGGCTCGCGCCGCCACTCAGGCGGCGGCCTGAGCGGATGCGGGCCTGCCTGAAAGTGCACGCGCCGCAGCGCATGCGCATCGGCGGCGAGCAGCAAGGGTCCGACCGGGGTGTCGGTCTCGTGCCAGAGCATGGGATGCATAGGGCACGTATGTTACGCGGGCGGCGCGGCGGCCGCAGCGCGCACGCGGGCCCGGCGCGGCGCGCGTGCGCCGCGCTCCCCCGCGGCACGCCACAGATGCACGGTCGCGTAGCCGCGCCATGGACGCCAGCGGCTTGCCCGCTCCTCGAGCGCGCGAGCCGAGAGCATCGCCCCACCCGCCGGCGCCGCCATGCGCCGCAGCACCCAGTCTCCATGAGGCAGCGCGTCGGGGTCGCCGAGCGCCCGCAGCGCCACGTACTGCGCGGTCCACGGACCAATTCCGGGAAGCGCGGCGAGCGCCGCCACGACCTCCGTGGGGGCGGCGCCGAAGTCGACCCGGCGCTCGAGCACGGCGCGCGCCAGCGACCTGAGCGCCGCGGTGCGCGCGGTGGTGAGACCGAGCCCCTCGAGCTTCGCGCGTGCGACACGCGCCGGCGTCGGAAACAGGCGCGTCAGCCCGGCGCCGCCGCCGCGCAGCCGCTCACCGCTGCGCTCGACCAGCCGCGCCGCGAACGTGCGGCCGGCGGCCACGCTCACCTGCTGGCCGAGCACGGCCCGCACCGCGCACTCGAACGCATCCCACGCTCCCGGGATGCGTACTCCCGGGCGCTGCGCCACCAGCGGCCCGATCAGAGGGTCCGCCGCCAGCTCGGCGCGGATGCGCGTCGGGTCGCCGGCGAGGTCGAACACCCGTCGCGCTCGCTGCGCGAGCGGCAGCAACGCCGCGGGTGGCGCGCCCGCGATCCGCAGCTCGAGCGCGTCCTCGCCGGCGAGCGGGCGCACCGCGAGCAGGGCGTGCCCACCCGGGCAGGCGAGCGTGCGCGCGTAGCCCTCGGCGTCGACCCGCTCGACCCCGGCGAGCGCGCGCCGCGCGAGAAACTCCTGCAGGTGCGCGAAATCGTAGGGCGGGCGGTATGCAAGCCGCAGTACGACCATTTCGGACCTGCCGTGCGCGCACCCTGCCGGGGGTGCGTGCGCCTCAGCCGCTCTGTCGCGCCATGGCGCGGGCGAACGCAGG
>DASXKA010000160.1:0-2656 GCA_036497085.1 Steroidobacteraceae bacterium
GGGGCCTTGCGCTCGAGGACCTCGATACCGGGCGCAGCCAGCTCGAGCAGCTGCGCGCCGCGCTGCCCCAGCTCAGCGCCCAGCAACAGCAGCTCGATCACCTGCTCGCCGTCTACTCCGGACAGGCGCCCTCCGCGGCCGTCATTCCGCGCTTGCGGCTGGGGGACCTGCAGCTGCCAACCGAGGTGCCTCTGACGGTGCCGTCCGAGCTGGTGCTGCGCAGACCCGATGTCCGTGCTTCGGAGGCGCTCTGGCACGAGGCTTCCGCCAACGTCGGAGTGGCTACTGCAAACCTCTTCCCCCACCTCACGCTCTCGGGCTCAGCGGGCTCGCAGCGCCCGCAGGCCTCGCACCTGGTCGATGGCACCAACGTCTGGAGCGTCGGTGCGGGCCTGCTGGCGCCCGTCTTCCACGGCGGTGAGCTGCGCGCCAAGAAGCGCTCTGCGGTCGCCGCCTACGAGGTCGCCGCCGCAGCCTACGAGGAGACCCTACTCGGATCGCTGCAGCAGGTTGCCGACAGTCTGCGCGTACTCGAGGCCGACGCTCTCACCCTCAAGTCACGCGCGCTCGCCGCCGAGCAGTCCAGCGCCACCCGCGCCATCGCGCAGCAGCGCTTCGACGCCGGCGGCATCAGCGAGCTTTCCCTCCTCGACGCGCAGCGCCAGGAGCTGCAGACCGGGCTCGATCGCAGCCATGCCGAGGCACAGCGCCTGGCCGACACCGCGGCGCTGATGCATGCCCTCAACGGGACTCTCTGAGGAATTCGGCATCATCCTCAGACAGTTCTACGACGCAGTGCAGCGCCGCGACATGAAGGCCGCGCGGGCGCTGCTGGCCGACGACATGGTGTTCGTCGGCTTTTCGAGACCACCCCAGTACCGACGCCTACATCGCAACCCTCACGCAGTTCATGCAGATCGTGTCGACGCCACGACGCTCGTGGCTGAGTGGCACCAGGTGCGCAACGGCAGTATCGTGCGCGCCCAGTCCGCATTCGACCGCCGCCCTTTTGCTTCAATGTTCGCGCGGGCGAAGGAGCACTCCCATGGTTGATCTGAAACACCAGGTCCCGATCAATGCGCCCGCGGCGCGGGTCTTTGCGGCGGTCGCAACCGCCGAGGGCAACCGCGGCTGGTGGACCGCCGACTCGGCGGTGGATGCCAGGGTCGGTGGCAAGGCCGAGTTCGGCTTCGACAAGCGCGCCGTGGTCTTCAATATGAGGATCGACCGGCTCGTCCCCGACCAGGAGGTGGCGATGTCGTGCACAGGCGGACCTCCCGAGTGGACCGGCACGACACTACGCTGGAGGATCGAGAGCGACGGCAAGCAGTCGGTGCTGCGCTTCACGCACGGCGGTTGGAAGGAGCTCGACGACTACTGCGCGGGCTGCAATTCGACGTGGGGACGGCTCATGTACCGCCTGAGGGACTACGTCGAGAGCGGCAAAGCCGATCCCCAGTGGACGGGCTAACAGCCGCGGCGGCCAAATTACTTGCGCCCTGCCCTGCCGGCTGCGACTGACGCGCAGCCGGCAAGGCCCGCTCATTTCTTCGCTGGGCTCGGTGGGTTCAGCACCTGGTCGACGGCAGTATTCGTCAGTGGCGCGGCTCCGCCCGCAGACTGCGGGGCGCCGGGGCTCGCCCCGGCGCGCGCGCTGGCGTTAGGCGCCGAGCCCGCGGGGCGGGCGGGTGCGGCGGGCGTCGCAGGGGCCCTTGCTGGTGCTGCGGGCTGCCGGACGGCCGGTCGCGCATTGCCGGCCTGCGCGGCGGCGTTCCCATCCATCTCGACGCGCCCGTTGAACGTCGCGCCCTCCATGATGCCGACACGCGGTGCGAAAATGTTGCCGCGCACCTGGGCAGTCGCGCGCACCACCACCGCCTCGCTGCAATGCAGGTCGCCCTCCACCAGGCCCTCGACGGTCAGGTGGCTCGCGTACACGTCGCCGAGCACCGAACCGTCCTGACCGATGATCAGGTTGCGCGCGTGGCGGATCGAGCCCTCGACACGCCCCTGGAGGATCACGTCCTCTTCGGCGGTCAGCTCACCGCGAAATAAAAGGGTCTTGCCCAACACGGGGATCCTGACCGCCTCGGCGTCCTCCGCAGGTGTCGCGCGAGGTGCGCCGGAAGCCGGGGCGGCGGTCACGGGACGGTCCGGAAAGGTGTTACGTTCAAAGTTTGGATTTGACTGTAGCATCGCTGTCACCCCTTACCTTCCACCGCCGGAAACCTTCTGGGCCCGCTCCGCGGGAAGCGATTCCACCGCTGCCACCTTCTTCTCCATGTCGACGCCTCCGTTGAAGTGCGCTCCCTCCACTATGCTGACGCTCGGCGCCGTAATGTTGCCGCGCAGATGCGCGGTTTCCCTGACCATCACGGATTTCTCGGCCTGCAGATCGCCCGTGACTGTTCCTTCTACGACGATCATCTGGGCACGAACGTTCGCGGTGACTGTTCCCTCCTGGCACACGGTAATGCGCTGCGAATGGGTGATCGAGCCTTCGATTCGACCTTTGATCAGCAACTCTTCATCGGCGTGCAATTCGCCCTTGAACTGCAGCGTCGGCCCGAGCACTGATACGCGCTCGGACGCGTTATCGTACGGATTGGACATAGTGGGGTACTCCTCCGGTGAGTAAGATGCCCGCCGCGGAGCG
>DASXKA010000161.1:0-4328 GCA_036497085.1 Steroidobacteraceae bacterium
CGCTCCGGTCGCAACCCAGTTCCGCGGACCGGGAGCCCCGCTCGGGGCCTGGGTAGGCGTGCGCTACGCCGTCGGCCACACACGCTGCCCAAGGGACGGATGACTGACGGAGCGCGGACGATGCCGACACGACGAGTTATGACAGTGGTTCTTCCTGCGCTGCTCGCCGCGTGCGGGGGCGGCGGGAGTGGCGGTAATGGTGGGACCACGCCGCCAGTGCCACCGCCTCCCTACAGCTCGGTCATGCTGGTGCAGCTGTCGAAGGCCTCGGCTTTCGTCGCCGGCTGCGACGGTGTGGCGGCGAACGGGACGCTCTACGTCGACACCGCGGCCGAGCCCTCGTTCGTCGTCAACCCGGGCAATCCCCTCAACCTGATCGCCGGCTGGCAGCAGAACCGCTGGTCGAACGGCGGTGCGCAGGGCTTGAGTCTCGCCGCCTCCGTCGACGGTGGCACGACCTGGACATCATCGAGCGCGGCGTTCTCGCGCTGCACGGGCGCCGCCAGCGGCAGCGCCGGGGACTACGCGCGCGCGACCGACGTGTGGCTGACAGCCTCCCCGAGCGGTGCGGTCTACGCGCTGGCGCTGTCGTTCACGGGCGGAACGCTGCTCCCCGGCTCATCGAGCGCCATGCTGGTCGCGCAGTCGCAGGACGGGGGGCGCAGCTGGAGCGCGCCGGTCGCGCTCATCCGGGACGGCGAGCAGTTTTTCAACGACAAGGGGTCGATCACCGCCGATTCCACCGACTCGAATTACGTCTACGCCGTATGGGACCGGCTCAACGGGCCGAGCGCGGGGCCGGCGTACTTTGCCGTCACGGCGGATGCCGGCGTCACCTGGGCGGCGGGGCGCAGCATCTACGATCCGGGTGCCGCCAGTCAGACGCTCGGCAATCAGATCGTGGTGCTGCCGGGGGACGTGGTGCTCGATGTCTTCACGGAGATCGACAACGCGGGCGTGCAGACCACGGCGCTGGCGCGCCTGGTGCGCTCGCTCGATCACGGCGCGACCTGGTCGGCGCCGATCACGATCGCCGAGGTTGCGCCACTTGGCACGGTCGATCCGCGCACCGGCAAGGCAGTGCGCGACGGTTCCGACATCGTCTCGGTGAGCATGGCTCCCGGCGGTGCGGTGTACGTCGCCTGGCAGGACGCGCGCTTCTCGGGCGGCGCCCGCGACGGTATCGCGCTGACCCATTCCTCCGACGGCGGCACGACCTGGGCTACGCCGCTCGAGGTGAATGCCGACCCGGCGGTGCAGGCATTCACGCCCACGGTGCACGTGGGGGCGAGCGGCGTCATCGCCGTGTCTTACTACGACCTGCGCGACGATGCCTTCGCGCCGTTCGGCTCGCTGCTCGCGGACGCGTGGATGGTGACCTCGAGCGATGGCACCAGCTTCCAGGAGAAGCACCTTTCGGGACCCTTCGACATGGACCTCGCGCCGGATTCCGGTGGGCTGTTCGTCGGCGACTATGAGGCACTCTCGAGCGCGACCGGCTTCCTGCCGCTGTACGTGCAGACCGACCCCGGGGCTGAGGTGCGCAGTGACGCCTTCATGGCCTTTCCGTCCGTCACGGCGTCGGCGCACGTCGCGATCGCCCGCGCCGTCGGAGCGTTTCAGGCGCCGGCGGCGCCCGCAGGTCTCGCGCTCGCGCCGAGCGCGCGGCAACTGATCGCGCGGCGCATGGAGGCGCGGCGCCTCGAGCGGCGCCGCGAACCTTAGTCACCCGCTCGCAGCGGAAGCGGCTCCCACAGCTCGATCGGGCGTGCGCCGCTCACAGGTGATGCTCGGTTCCGCCGGCGTACTTCTTCTCGCCCGCCGTGACTTTGAGCTTCAGGCGGTTCTGCCAGGGCGGCAGCGGGCAGGTCGCAAACTCGTTGAGCGCGCATGGCGGGTTGTACGCCTTGTTGAAGTCGACCGGGACACTGGGGCCCGCCGGGATCGGGATGTAGAGGAAACGGCCGGCCCCGTAGGTCTCGTGGCCGCTGGTCCCGTCGGCGAACATGATGAAGAGCTCCTGGTCGCCGGGCTCTTCGAGCACCGTGTCGAGGCGCCACTCGTGCCCGTCCCTGGTGAACACTACCGCGCCCGGAGAGGTCATCTCGAGCTCCATGCCGAGGATGTTCACGATCTTGATGCGATGGGCCGGCTGGTAGCGCTCGAAGCGCGCGTTGACGACCCAGTCGGTGCTCACCGGGAAGTACTCGAGGCCGCGGAAGCCACTGCGGTGTGGGTTGTCGAGGTCGCGCACGCGCACGCCGAGGTTGCCGGCGCGCTCGATCAGGTAGAAGCGCAGCGCGCCGGAGCTGAGCACCACGGGGTGGCCGCTCGTGTCGGGCGCGAGATCGATCTCGGTGACGGGTGCGCCGTCGTGGGTGACGCCGCTCCCGGGACGGGCGCGGAACCGCACCTGATGACCGCTCAGCACGAACGAGCCGGCGGTGTCGGCGAGCGCGGCGTTGTCGAGGACCAGGGCGTTTCCGGCGGCGCGGCCGAAGGTGTTCTCGCCCTCCTTCAGCCAGAAGAGTCCGGTGAGCGTCAGCCAGCCGCTATCGCTCGTGAGACTCTCGACGCGCTCGCTGCGCCAAGCGGCGATCGCCGCCCGCTCGCTCTCGAGCGCGGCGCTGTCGCGAGCGGCTGCCGGGCCGGCCGCGGGCCAGAGTGCCAGCGCCAGGGCGAAGGCCAGCGGCAGACCGCCGGCGCTGCAATCGCGGTTCCTGAGTCCTGCCGTCATCGGGTCTCTCCGTCAAGCGTGCGGCTGCCTATGATGCCATCACGGCTCGCGGCCGAGGATCTCCTCGCGCACGTCGGCGATCTCACGGGCGCGCGAGGGAGGCGTGTGCTCGCAGCGTTCCCGGCGCGGGCAGCGGGCGCTGCGCGGGCAGATGATACGCGCCGGCGCGGCGAGCGCATCGCCGATCCAGGCGATGTTGAGCACGTTGGCTACCGCCTCGAGTGCCTGGCTTGAATCCTTCGGGATGCGTGCCTCGCCGCGGCGGTGCAGGCACTCGCGCAGGATCGCCGCGACGGTCGCCGCGCTGTCGACGCCGTTGGCTTCGAGCGCGGGCGCGAGATCGACCCCGACCGAGAGCACGTGAGGATTGCCGGCCATGTCGTGCACGCGTAGCGAGTGGCAGCAGTACAGGAGCGACTGCTCGCCGTCGCGCAGCACCGAGATCTGCGAGCCCGACTCGCCGTGTTGCCCGTCGATCATGCGGAACACCGCCCAGTTGGGGCACGGATCGCTCACCTGCGCGAGATTGCCCCACGGAAGAGGAATGCCGTTACCGCGGTACACGGCACGCAGATACCCCGGCGGATAGGCGTCGAAGAAGTGCCAGTACGGGTAGGGCGAGACCTTGGTCATGCGCCGCATCACGACCGCCGGGGTGAGCTCGAGCTTGGTGCCGGCTGCCACCCGGTAGCGCTCGCGCGCCAGGAAGCGCCGGAACGGCACCCGCGGCGCGAGCAGCGCGCCGGCGAAAAAGCTGCATTCGAAATCGCGCCAGGCGTGCAGCACGTCCTGGGGCTCGAGGCCGGCGGCGCCCGAGCCGCTCTCCGGGCTGCCGCCCATCTCTCCGCCGGTGGCGTGCGGCGACTTGAGCCCGTCTCCCCCGTGCAGCACCTTGTGGGCGATGTGCGCGGCGAGGTCGAACTTGAGCCGCGCCGGGTCAGACTGCAGCGCCCGGTTCGCATAGACCACTCCGGGGGCCTCGAAGAACGAGCGCACCATGCTGCGCACCTCGCGATCCTTGTCGCGCGCCAGCACCGGCTTGCGGTCGAACCAGCGGATCTCGAGTTCGTGGCGCTTCGCGAGCCGCATCAGGTCCTCGACGCCGAGCGGGAAGCGCCGCTCGCCGACACTCTCGGCCGCACGCTCGAGATCGGGAAAGTCATTGCGCGACATCTCCTGATGCGAGCGGATGAGGAGGTGCGCGAATTGCCGCCCGCTGGTGCCCGTCTGCGCCAGAAGCTCGGGGATTGCCGCCTGCAGCAGGCTCCTGGAGAAGAGGAAGGCGGGCTCGAAGGGCATGTGCGCCACGCCGCCCGCGGCCGCTGCGGAGCCCGGAGCCGGCGGCTCGGGCTCGGCGCTCTCATCGAGGAACCAGGCCGGGGCGCGCTGAAAGACTGCCGCCAGCAGCTCGAGGAGCGCGGGGGAGGGCATGCGCTTGCCGCTCTCGATCATGCTGAGGTAGGAGACGCTCGGCGCGGCTGCGGCGTTGCGTTGAATGCAGCGCACCGAAAGCTCTTCCAGCGTGAGTCCGTTGCGCTTGCGCAGCGAGCGCAGCTTGGTGCCGAGGAAATGTCCGCGGCGCACGAGTTGC
>DASXKA010000162.1:0-11480 GCA_036497085.1 Steroidobacteraceae bacterium
CCGCGAGCGAGCCCACCCTGAGGATCTGTTTGCGGAGATCCCGCCGACCCTCAGGGTGAGCTCGCTCGCGGGAGTGCCCGAGCCGCTCAACGAGATGGAGATCGGACGGCTTATGAGCGAGCGTGCCGCGCAGGACGGTACCCGCTCAGCTTCATCGGCGCCGGCGCCTACGAGCACCACATTCCGTCGGCAGTCTGGGCCATCACCACGCGCGGCGAGTTCTACAGCGCCTACACGCCCTATCAGGCGGAAGCCAGCCAGGGCACACTGCAGATGATCTACGAGTTCCAGACCATGATCGCGCGCCTTACCGGCATGGAGGTCGCCAACGCTTCGATGTACGACGGCGCCTCCGCGACCGCCGAGGCCGCGCTCATGGCTGTGCGCGCCAACCGCAAGTCGAAGTCCGCGCGCATCCTCGTGCCCGCGACGCTCCACCCGCATTACCGGCGGGTGGCGGTCGCGATGGCGAGCAACCAGGCGCTCAGGTTCGAGGAGCTGCCCTACTGCACCGTCGAGGGCGTGACGCTGCCCGCCGCGCTCGGCAAGTACGCGGGCGAGGACCTGACCGCGCTCGTCATTCAGCAGCCGAATTTCTTCGGCCGGCTCGAGGATGTGGATGCGCTCACCGACTGGGCGCACGAGCGCGGCATTCTCGTGATCGCGGTCGTCAATCCGACCTCGCTGGCGCTGCTCAAGCCCCCGGGCGAATGGGGCAGCCGCGGCGCCGACATCGCCGTCGGCGAGGGCCAGCCGCTCGGCGTGCCGCTGTCGTCGGGCGGCCCGTACTTCGGCTTCATGGCGACGCGCATGGAGTACGTGCGGCAGATGCCCGGCCGCATCGTCGGCCGCACCCTCGACGCCGCCGGGCGCGAGGGGTTCACGCTCACACTGCAGGCGCGCGAGCAGCACATCCGCCGCGCCAAGGCGACCTCCAACATCTGCACCAACCAGGGTCTGCTGGTGACCGCGGCGACGATCTACCTCTCGCTCATGGGGCCGCGCGGACTCGAGCGCACCGCGGCCGCCGCGCATGCCCGCACCCGCGAGCTGGTCGCTGCGCTCACGCGCACGCCGGGCGTGCGCCTGGCCTTCAGCGGACCCTGTTTCCACGAAGCGGTGCTGCTGCTCGACCGCCCGGTGGCTCCGGTGCTCAAGGCACTCGCCGCCCGCGGCATTCTCGGCGGGCTGGATCTCGCGCCGTACTACCCGGAGCTCGGCCCCGCGCTGCTGGTGTGCGCGACCGAGACCAAGACCGCCGCCGATCTCGAGCGCTACCGCGTCTCGCTCAGCGAGGCGCTGCAGGCGGCGCGCGCCGCCTGAGAAGGACCCTCACATGCCGATCCGCGAAAAAGTGATCTTCGAGTACTCGCAGCCCGGACGCGGCGCGAGCGATCAGTGGCCGCACGAGGTGGGTCCGGCGGCGCTCGCCGACCTGCCGGCAAGGCTCAGGCGCGGGCAGGCGCCGGCGCTCCCCGAGGTCGGCGAGCTCGAGGCGGTGCGGCACTTCACGCGCCTGTCGCAGCTCAACTTCTCCATCGATACGCACTTCTACCCGCTCGGCTCGTGCACGATGAAATACAACCCCAAGGCGTGCAACCAGTACGCGATGCTGCCGCCGTTCCTGGCGCGCCATCCGCTCGCACCGGAGTCGCACGGCCAGGGGTTCCTCGCCTGCATGTACGAGCTGCAGGAGATGCTGAAGGAGGTCACCGGCATGCAGGGCGTGGCGCTCTCGCCCATGGCGGGTGCGCAGGGCGAGTTCGCCGGCGTCGCCATGATCCGCGCCTATCATCGCGCGCGCGGCGACCTGAAGCGCAACGAGATCATCGTCCCCGAGGCGGCGCACGGCACCAACCCCGCGACCGCGACCATGTGCGGGTGCGTGGTGCGCGAAATTCCCGTCAACCCGTCGGGCGATGTCGACCTTGCGGCGCTCAAGGCCGCGGTCGGTCCCAACACCGCGGGCATCATGCTCACCAACCCCTCGACCCTCGGGGTGTTCGAGCGCGGCATCGAAGAGGTGGCGCGCGTGGTGCACGAGGCGGGCGGACTGCTCTACTACGACGGTGCCAATCTCAACGCCATTCTCGGCAAGGTGCGTCCCGGGGACATGGGCTTCGATTGCCTGCACATGAACCTGCACAAGACCTTCTCGACGCCCCACGGCGGCGGCGGGCCGGGCGCAGGCGCGGTGGGCGTCGCGGCGCGCCTCGCGCCGTTCCTGCCAGTGCCGGTTGTCGCCAAGGAGGGCGAGCGCTACCGCTGGCTCACCGAGAGCGACCTGCCGCAATCGATCGGCCGGCTGTCGGCCTTCATGGGAAATGCGGGTGTGCTGCTGCGCGCCTACATCTACATGCGCCTGCTGGGGCGCGACGGCATGCGGGCGGTAGGCGAATACGCCACGCTGAATGCCAACTACCTGCTTAAGCGGCTGCGCGACGCGGGCTTCGAAGCCGCCTACCCGGAGCGCCGCGCCAGTCACGAGTTCATCGTGACCCTGAAGCGCCAGGCGCGCGAGCTTAACGTGTCCGCGATGGACTTCGCCAAGCGGCTGCTCGATCTCGGCTTCCATGCGCCCACCACCTACTTTCCGCTGATCGTGCCCGAGTGCCTGCTCATCGAGCCGACCGAGACAGAGAGCAGGCAAGTGCTCGATGCCTTTGTGGCGGCCATGTCACAGATTCAGAAGGAGGCCGAGCAGGAACCCGAGCGCGTCCGCGGCGCACCGCATACCATGCCGGTGCGGCGTCTCGACGATGTTCGGGCCGCCCGCCACCTGGACCTCACATGGACGCCAACGACGCAGCACTAGACCGGTACAAGCCCCGCGGCGTGACGCGCGTGCTGCGCGCGCTCGGCGCCAGCTTGCGCGGGCTCGCGGGCGCGTTCCGCGACGAGGCGGCATTTCGCCAGGAGCTCGCCTTCGGCGCGGTCGTCATCCCGCTCGGCCTCTGGCTTGGACACAACGGTATCGAGCGCGCGCTGCTCGTTGCCCCGGTGCTGCTCATCCTCATCGTGGAGCTCGTCAACAGCGCCATCGAGGCGACCGTTGACCGGATTGGTTTCGAGCGCCACGCGCTCGCGGGCCTCGCCAAGGACATCGGCTCCGCCGCGGTTCTGATGTCGTTCGTGCTGCTCACCGCGGTCTGGCTGCTCGTTCTGCTCGGACGCTAGAGAAGCCGCTGCCGATGCGATTCGTGCGACTCGCGCTGTACGCCGTCATCACTTCCTGCGCCGCAATGGCTGCGCTGGCCGATCCACCGCAGGCCGTCCCGCAGGCCGCGCCGGCTCCCGCGCCGGCCCTGTTGCCGCCACCGGCGCCGCAGCCCGGGCCGCAGCCAGGGTCGCCGCCGGCGCCGCCTGGTAATGCGCTCGCCGAGCCTCCGCCGCCATCTGTCGCGCCCGCGGGCGCCGCTCCGCAGCTTGCGCAGCAGGCGGCGGCGGGGGAGGTCAACCCGGACTGGGCAGTCACTCTCGAGCGCATCGCCAGCAGCGTCGTCTCGATCGACGTCGACATGGTGCGGGCCTTCGATACCGAGTGGAATACCACCGCCCAGGCGACCGGTTTCGTGGTCGATGCCGAGCGAGGCCTGATCCTCACCAACCGCCACGTGGTGACGCCGGGACCGGTGACCTCGGAGGCGACCTTCCTCAACCGCGAGGAAGTGCAGCTCTACCCCGTGTACCGCGATCCGGTGCACGACTTCGGCATCTACCGCTACGACCCGAAGAAGCTCCGCTTCATCAAGCCCAAGGCCCTGCCGCTCTTTCCGGAGGGTGCGCAGATCGGGCGCGAGATCCGCGTGGTCGGAAACAACGCCGGCGAGCAGCTCTCGATCCTGGCGGGCACACTCGCGCGACTCGACCGAGACGCTCCCGAGTACGGCGTCGCGAAGTACAACGACTTCAACACCTTCTACCTGCAGGCGGCCTCCGGCACCTCGGGCGGCTCCTCCGGCTCTCCGGTCATCGACATCCGCGGGCGCGTCGTCGGGCTCAACGCCGGCGGCGCGACCGGCGCCGCCTCGAGCTTCTACCTGCCGCTCGGGCGGGTGCGCCGGGCGCTGAGCCTCATACAGGAAGGCAAGCCGGTGTCGCGCGGGACGCTGTACACCGTCTTCAACTATATGCCCTACGACGAGCTCGATCGCCTCGGGCTCGATGCGCACACCGAGGCCGACGTGCGCCGCGCCTTCCCGCGCCTGACCGGCATGCTGGTGGTGACCGAGGTGCTGCCCGGCTCGCCCAGCGAGAATGTGCTGCAACCCGGCGACATCCTGGTGCGACTCAACGGCCACTACCTGACGCAGTTCGAGCCGCTCGAGGAAGTGCTCGACGACTCGGTCGGGCAGCAGGTGGAAGTCGAGCTCGAGCGCGGTGGCAAGCCGCTGTCGGCGCGGCTTCCGGTCGGCGACCTGCACGCGATCACGCCGGGCGCCTATGCCGAGTTCGGTGACGCCGTCGTCAACACCATGTCCTACCAGCTGGCGCGTGCCTACAACGTACCGGCCCACGGCGTCTACGTCGCCAATCCGGGCTACGTGTTCGGCGCGGCGGCCATCCCGCGCGGCGCCCTGATCACCGCGCTCAACGGCCACCCCACCGCGAGCCTCGCCGACTTCGAGACCGGCCTCGCCCAGCTCGGCAACGGCGACTACGCCACGGTGCGCTACAGCACCATCGACGATCCCAACGGCAGCCAGCTGCGCCCCATGCGCATGGACCGCCTGTGGTTCCCCGGCCATCACTGCGACCGCGACGACGCGCGCGGCTGGTGGGACTGCAAGGACCTCGCACCGGGCCCGGCGCCGAAGGCGCCGACGGTCAGCTCGACGGTGTTTCCGCATTTCAGTGATCCGCGCCAGAACGCGCTCGCCCCCTCGCTCGTCATGGTTACCTTCGACATGCCGTACTCGGTATCGGGCATCACCGAGCGCAACTACCACGGCAGCGGGCTGGTGGTGGATGCAGAGCGGGGGCTGGTCGTGGTGGACCGCAACACCGTGCCGGTCCCGCTTGGCGACGTGCAGATCTCCTTCGCGGGCACCGCGCAGGTACCGGGCCGCGTCGTGTACGTGCATCCGTTGCACAACTACGCGGTCGTGGCATACGACCCGAAGCTCGCCGGCACGACGCCGGTCAGGTCTGCGAAGCTCAAGCCCCGCGAGCTCAATGCCGGCGAGCCGGTGTGGGTCGTCGGGCTCGGCGCCGACAGTCAGATGCGCTCCCGCAATACCGAGGTCGCCAGCATCGAGCCGCTCGAGCTGCCGCTGTCGCGCACCATGCGCTTCCGCGACAGCAACCTCGAGACCGTGCAGCTGGTGAATCCGCCGGCCGACTTCGACGGCGTGCTCTCCGACAAGGAAGGCAACGTGCTCGGCACCTGGTCGAGCTTCGCCTACGAGAATGGCCGCGAGCTCGCCCAGGAAAACCGCGGCGTACCGATCGATCTGGTGGCCGACATGCTCGACCGGGTGCGCAGCGGCCGCGCGCTGCACTCGCTCGACGTCGAGCTCAACGCGCTACCGCTCGCGAGCGCGCGTGAGCTCGGCCTGTCCGATAGCTGGACGCAGCGCCTCGCGCAGCACACCCCGACGCGCCGCCAGGCACTGGCGGTGGTGCGGCTCGTGGGCGGCTCGCCGGCGGCGCAGCTGCTGCAGCAGGGCGACCTGCTGCTAGCGATCGACGGCCAGGTGGTGACGCGCTTCCGCGAGGTGGAACGCGCCGCCGCCGACAAGGAGCTGGTGCACGTCACCGTGTGGCGCGGCCAGGGCGAGCAGACGCTCGACGTGCCGACCGCTCAGCTGCCGGGCAGCGATCTCGAGCGCGTGGTCCAGTGGGCGGGCGCGACGCTGCAGGCGCCGCATCGCTCGATGAGCGCGCAGCGTGGCATCGCGCCGCGCGGCGTGTATGTGGCGTATTTCGCTTATGGGTCGCCGGCGACGCGCTACGGGCTCTTTCCCGGACGGCGCATCGTCGAAGTCGACGGCGCGCCGACGCCCGATCTCGACACGTTTCTCAAGGCGGTCACCGGACGGCCCGATCGCTCATCGGTGCGCCTGAAGACCATTACCTGGAACAACGCGCCCGAGGTCATTACCCTCAAGCTCGACAAGCACTACTGGCCCGCGTACGAGCTCACGCACTCGCCGGGCGGCTGGGTACGAGCCGATCTCGAGTAATCCTCGCGCGAGCCGACAGAATCCAATCCCTATGGTCCGCATCGTTCGTGCAACTCAGGTCGAGATCGAGACTGCCGTGCAGGCGTTGCGCAACGGCGAGCTCGTGGCTTTTCCGACCGAAACCGTCTACGGGCTCGGCGCCAATGCGCAGAATCCGGCCGCCGTGCGCCGGATTTTCGAGGCCAAGGGGCGCCCGCCGAGTCATCCGGTGATCGTGCACCTCGACAGCCCGCGATACCTGCATCGCTGGGTGCGCGAAGTGCCGGAGGGCGCGATCAAGCTCGCCGAGACATTCTGGCCGGGACCCCTCACCATGGTCATGCCGCGCGCCGCCCATGTGCACGACGTGGTGACCGGGGGGCAGGATACGATCGCGATCCGCGTGCCGGCGCATCCCATGGCACAGCAGCTGCTCACGGCGTTCGGCGGCGGCATCGCCGCACCGTCCGCCAACCGCTACGGCCGCCTCTCGCCGACGCGCGCCGAGCACGTGCGCGAGGAGCTCGGCGAGTCGGTGCGCCTGCTGCTCGACGGCGGCGAGTGTCAGCTCGGGCTCGAGTCGACCATCGTGGCCTTCGAAGGCCCGACCGTGCGGCTGCTGCGCCCGGGCAGCGTCACGGCCGCACAGGTCCGCTCAGTGGTGGGGGAGCTGGCAATCGGCGCGGCGCACGAGTCGCCGCGCGTCCCCGGGACGACGCCCCGTCACTACGCGCCGGCGACGCCCATGACCATCGTGCCGGCGGGCGAGATCGACGCCCAGGCCGATGCCGCTTCCGGCGGTGGCAAGCGCATCGCGGTGCTGGCGCAGCGCCTGCCGCTGCGCTCGCACAAGTACGTCACCTGGATCAATGCGGGGCGCCGGCCCGAGAGCTACGGGCACGACCTTTACAACAATCTGCGCACCCTCGACCGGGCCAGCTGTCAGCGCATCCTGGTACAGGAGGTGCCCGAGGGTGAGCGCTGGGACGCCATCCGCGACCGCCTGCGGCGTGCCGCGACCAGCGTTGCCCAGAGCGACGAGGGCAGCGGCACGTTGGCCGTGCTGCCGTGACGGCGGGCGTGCCCGACTGAAGCTTCCCCGGTGCCGCGCCCGCGATTCATCGACCCGTTCCAGCCCGCAGAAGTGCGCCGCCTCGTGCGGGAGTTCGGCTCGCCGCTCCTGATCCTCGACTGCGAGCGCGTGCGCGTGCAGTACCGCAAGCTGCGCAAGGCGCTGCCGCGCGTCGATCTGCACTACGCGCTGAAGCCGCTGCCGCACCCGGCGGTGGTGCGCACCGTGATCGATGAGGGCGGCTTTCTCGATCTGGCGACCAGCGGCGAGGTGCAGCTCGTCGAGCGTCTCGGCGTCTCTCCCGAGCGCTGCATCCATACCCACCCCATCAAGCGTCCCGCGGACATCGCCAATGCGCTTGCATTCGGCGTGCGCACCTTCGTCGCCGACAACCCCGACGAGGTGCGCAAGTTCGCCCGCCACCGCGATGCCGCGCAGCTGATGCTGCGTGTCTCGTTCCGCGCGCCCGGCGCGGTGTGCGACCTGTCGCGCAAGTTCGGCTGCGACCCGGAAGGCCTGCTCGAGCTGGCGCGGATCGCGGCCGGTCTCGGCATCGGCGTGCGCGGACTCTCGTTCCACGCCGGCTCACAGACTCCCGACGCGACCAAGCACGTCGAGGCACTCGGGGCGTGCGCCGGGCTCATGGCCGCGGCGCGCCGCGAGAAGCTCGGCGCCTTCGATACGCTCGACATCGGCGGCGGATTTCCCATCGACTATGCGCAGCCGGTGCAGGACATCGCGCGCTTCTGCGCGCCGCTGCGCGCGGCAATCAGCGCGCTGCCGAAGAGGGTACGGGTGATCGCCGAGCCGGGGCGTTACATCGTCGGGCCGGCCGCGATCGGCGTCGCCTCGGTCATGGGGCGCGCGCAGCGCGAAGGCCACTGGTGGTACTACCTCGACGACGGGCTGTACGGCTCCTACAGCGGGCAGCTGTACGATCACGCGCGCTACCCGGTCGAGCCGCTGCGCGACGGCGGCGAGCCGCTGCCTTCGGTGCTCGCCGGGCCCACCTGCGACAGTATCGATGTGATCGCCGAGAACCTGATGCTGCCGCCCCTCAAGGCCGGCGACCTGATCATCGGACGCGCGATGGGCGCCTACACGCGCGCCAGCGCTACGGATTTCAATTTTTTCCCGCGCGCCACCGTGGTCGCGGTCAACACTCGCCCGGGAGACTCGGGCGGCGTCGAGCCGCTGGTACCATGAAGAGTCCCGCGATCCGCAACGTGGTCTTCGACATCGGCTGGGTATTCGTGCGGCTCAAGTACCGGCCGCTGCTCGAGCTGCTGAGATCGCGCGGTGTCGAGGCGGACGACCTGCACCCGGTGCTGGCGCGCGCCGCGCTCGAGGATCACGAGTCCGGCCGGCTGCCCGGCCGGGGGCTGCTCGAGCGGCTGGCGGCGCTGACGCCCGCCCCGGTGTCGGTGGAGGAGCTGTACGCGCACTGGATCGACATGTTCGAGCTCGAGCCGCAGATGGTGGAGCTCGCCCACCGCCTGAGCGAGACCCATCGCGTCTATCTGCTGTCGAACATCGGCGATCTGCACTGGGCGCATCTGTCGCGTGAGTATCGCTTCCACCGCATCGGCCACGGCGCGCTGCCCTCGTACCTTGCCGGAGTGATGAAGCCGCATGCCGGCATCTACGCCGAGGCGGAGCGGCGCTTTGCGCTCGAGCCGGCCGCGACCGTGTTCGTCGACGACCGCGACGACAACATCGCCGCCGCGCGCGGCCGCGGCTGGCAAGGCATCGTCCACACCGGCTACGAGAGCACCGTGAGCGCGCTGCGCGGCCTCGACGTGGTCTGCTGAGAGGCCCGCAGCATGACACCGCTGGCCTCGGCGACGCTGCTGCTCATGGCGTCGAACATCTTCATGACCTTCGCCTGGTATGCACACCTCAAGAACCTCGCCGACCGCCCCTGGTACGTGGCAGCGGTCGCGAGCTGGGGCATCGCCTTCTTCGAGTATCTGCTGCAGGTGCCGGGCAACCGCATCGGCTATACACGGCTGACGCTGCCGCAGCTGAAGATCCTGCAGGAGGTCATTACGCTCGTGGTGTTCGTGCCGTTCGCGGTTCTCTACATGGGCAAACCCCTCAAGCTCGACTATCTGTGGGCCGGGCTGTGTATCCTCGGGGCGGTCTACTTCGTGTTCCGTTCGCCCGGCGCCTCATGAAGAACGAGAGCACACCCGAGCCCCTCACGGCGATCCACCACCAGGTCGACGAGGCGCGCGCCGGGCGCAATCCGCGGGTCTTCGCCCGGCTCTACTCGGGCTGGGCGGTGTTCGGCGAGCAGCAGTTCGTGTACGGCTACAGCCTGCTGCTGCCGGATCCGGTGGTACCCAATCTCAACGCGCTCGACGCGCACGACCGCGGCGCCTTCCTCAGCGACATGGCGCGGCTCGGCGATGCGCTCCTCAAGGTGACTCCGGCGCTGCGCATCAACTACGCGATTTTCGGCAACGAGGCACCAGCGCTGCACGCGCACGTCATCCCGCGCTACCTGGACGAGCCCGAGCAGCTGCGCGCGGCCCATCCCTGGGCGTACGACTGGCAGGCGGCGCCGGCGTTCGAGCGCGCGGCCTACGCGGAGCTGGCCGAGAGCCTGCTGCGCGAGCTGACGCGCCTCGGGGTCACGAAGCCGATGCGATTCGCGCCGGGCTCCAGGGCCGGGGAGCCCTGAGTACCGGCGCGCGGTCGCCGTTACTTCGGCGTCGCGGGCTTGTCCGCCGCCGCCGGCGGGATCGCGGCCGCCGCGGGCTTGACGCTCATCAGCTCCACGTCGAAGAGCAGCGCCGACCCGGGCGGAATCGGCGGGCGGGACCGCAGGTCATACGCGAGCTGTGGCGGAACGAACAGCCGCCACTTGGCGCCGGGCTTCATGAGCTGCAGTGCCTCGGTCCAGCCGGGGATCACCTGATCGACCTCGAAGGTCGCGGGCTGGCCGCGCTTGTAGGAGCTGTCGAACTCCGTGCCGTCGAGCAGCGTGCCGCGATAGTTCACGACCACGGAGTCCTTCGCCTTGGGCGAATCACCCTTGCCAGCCGTCAGTTCCTGATACTGCAGGCCGCTCGCGGTCGTGACCACGCCGGGCTTCTTGCCGTTCTCGGCGAGGAACTTCGCCGCGGCCTTGTGATTGGTCTCTGCCCCGGAGCTGGCGAGGGCCTGGATGTTCTGGCGGTCCTTATCCGACAGCGCGACCTTGCCGGTGATTCCGTCATGCACGCCTTGGGCGATGCGCGCCGCGACGATCTCATCGGGTGTGACCCCGGTGCCGCGCAGCTGATCGCCCCACATGAGGCCGAGGCTGTAGCTCTGGGCGCTCTTCTCGCTCGCTTCGCCCTGGGGCGCGCCGCCCTTGGCGGGTGCCTTTTTCGCCTCGGGGGCGGCAGCGGAGGGTGAGCTTGCCGGGGCAGCCGCGGTGGAGGAGGGCTGCTGCGCCGCCAGCGAGCCGGCCAACAGGGCGGCGGCTGCAGCGCTCAGGGTAAGAGTGATGGGGCCGCGGCGTCGCGCTGGCAATGTCATGGGTTTTCCTTCTCGAACGCAGCGGGCCGTGCACGGCACGGCTTGGGGACCGCGGCGGGGCGACAGTGTCGCCGATCCGGCCCGGGGGTGCCAGCGAGTCCGTGACTTAACGTGCCAGCTGAAATTCCCCGCCCGCCGCGAGCGCCCGCCGGTATGCAGGCCGCGCGTGGATGCGCTCGAGGAACTGCCCGACTCGGGGGCCGAGGGCGGTGCCGGCGCGCGCCGCGGCGGCTTCGAGCGGGAAACTCATCTGTACATCCGCCGCGGTGAGCTCCTCGCCGGCGAACCAGGTGGACCTGCCGAGCTCACCTTCCCAGTAGTCGAGGTGGGTCCTGAGCTGCGGGTCGATGAGCCGCTCGTGCACGCGGCGCGCGACCGCACCCACGACGGGGCGGACCAGCGCCGGCACCCCGCGCGGCAGGCGCAGGAACACCAGCTTGAGAAGCAGCGGCGGCATCGCCGAGCCCTCCGCGTAGTGCAGCCAGTAGGTGTAGCGCAGACGCTCCGCGCTCCCCGGGGGCGGACGCAGTCGTCCGTTGCCGTAGCGATCTATCAGGTACTCGATGATGGCGCCAGACTCCGCCAGCGTATGCGCGCCATCGCGCACCACCGGGGACTTGCCGAGCGGATGAATCCCCTTAAGCTCCGGCGGCGCGAGCAGCGTCTGCGGGTCGCGCTGGTATTTGACGACCTGGTACTCGCAGCCGAGCTCCTCG
>DASXKA010000163.1:0-5820 GCA_036497085.1 Steroidobacteraceae bacterium
GCATCTCGCTGCCCCTGATCGTGCTCACGGCCTTCATGACCGTGCCGGTGGTGATCGCCGGCTGGACGGTGATCGAGAGCCGCCCGGCGCAGTACTACGCCGCGTTCCTCATCATGGAAGGACTCATGATCGGGGTGTTCTCCGCGAGCGATGCGCTGCTCTTCTATTTCTTCTGGGAAGCGATGCTGATCCCGATGTTCCTCATCATCGGCATCTGGGGCGGCCCGCGTCGCGTCTACGCGACCATCAAGTTCTTTCTCTACACCTTCCTCGGCTCGGTGTTCATGCTGGCCGCGCTCATCTACATGTACGTCAAGGCGGGCGACTACTCGATCGCGAGCCTGCAGGCGCTGCCGCTCACGCTCGTCGAGCAGCGTTGGATCTTCCTCGCGCTCATGCTCGCCTTCGCAGTCAAGGTGCCGATGTTCCCGGTGCACACCTGGCTTCCCGACGCACACGTCGAGGCGCCCACCGGCGGCTCGGTGATCCTCGCCGCCATCATGCTGAAGATGGGCGGCTATGGGTTCCTGCGCTTCTCGCTCCCCATCGCCCCGGATGCGAGCCGCGAGCTCGATCTGCTGGTGATCGCGCTGTCGCTCATCGCCGTGATCTACATCGGCTTCGTGGCGCTGGTGCAGCAGGACATGAAGAAGCTGATCGCCTATTCCTCGATCGCGCACATGGGCTTCGTGACTCTCGGCGCCTTCGTAATCTACGAGATCGTGCGAGCCACCGGCTCCAGCCGCGGCGCCGGGATGGGGCTCGACGGTGCGATGGTGCAGATGATCTCCCACGGCCTGATTTCCGGGGCGCTGTTCCTGTGCGTCGGGGTGCTCTACGACCGCGTGCACAGCCGCCAGATCGCCGACTACGGCGGCGTGGTCAACACCATGCCGGTATTCGCCACCTTCATGGTGCTGTTCGCGCTCGCCAACACCGGGCTCCCGGGTACCTCCGGTTTCGTGGGCGAGTTCCTGGTGATCATCGCCAGCTTCAGGGCGAGCTTCTGGTATGCGGCGCTCGCCGCGGTCACCCTGATCCTCGGCGCCTGCTACACGTTGTGGCTGGTGAAGCGGGTGGTGTTCGGCGCGGTCGCGAACCCAAAGGTGGCCGCGCTCGAGGACCTGAACCCGCGCGAGCTGGTGGTGCTCGGGTCGCTCGCGGCCGCGGTGCTGGTGGTCGGAATCTGGCCCGCGCCGCTGCTCAAGGTGATGCAGCCCACCATCCACCATCTCCTCACCCAGGCGATCGCCACCAAGCTGTGAAGCCATGCCCGCAAACCCGATGAGCCTGCAGAGCCTCGCGCCCGCGATCGCGGAGATCTGGCTCATCGCCGCGATCTGCATCGTGCTGCTCGTCGACGTATTCGCCGGCGAGCGCCGCCGCGGACTCACCCCGACGCTGACGTTGCTGGCGCTGGCGCTCGGCGCCGCGCTGACGGTGCAGTACGGCGAAGTCGGGCATCGCACGGTGCTGCTGGAGGGCATGTACGTCGCGGATGAGCTCGGCTGGGCGCTGAAGCTCGCCGGCTTTCTGGTCGTGGCGCTGGCGCTGCTCTATTCGCGCACCTATCTCGAGAATCGCAGCATGCTGCGCGGCGAGTACTACGTGCTGTCGCTCACCGCGCTGCTCGGGATCTTCGTGCTGGTCTCGGCCAACAGCCTGCTGACGCTCTATATCGGCGTAGAGCTGCTCGCACTCTCGGTGTACTCGCTGGTGGCGTTCGACCGCGACTCGGGCGTGTCGGCCGAGTCCGCCATGAAGTATTTCGTGCTGGGGGCGATCGCCTCGGGGGCGCTGCTCTACGGCATGTCGCTCATCTACGGCCTCACCGGTACGCTCGACCTGGGCGAGATCGCCGCGCGGCTGCAGGGGCCGCTGCATCCGGGCATCATCCTCGGGCTCGTGTTCATCGTGGTGGCCGTGGCCTTCAAGCTCGGCGCCGTACCCTTCCACATGTGGTTGCCCGACGTATACGAGGGCGCGCCGACCAGCGTGACGCTGTTCATCGGCACGGCTCCCAAGATCGCGTATTTCGCGCTGGCGTTACGGCTGCTCGCGTACGGACTCGGCGGCGCGGTGGCCGAGTGGTCGCAGATGCTGGCGGCGCTCGCGGTGCTGACGCTGGTGGTCGGTAACGTCGTCGCGATCGTGCAGACGAACCTGAAGCGCATGCTGGCGTACTCCACTATCGCCAACGTGGGCTTCATCGTGCTCGGCTTCGTCGCCGGCACGCCCGAAGGCTACAGCGCGGCGCTCTACTACACGCTGGTGTACGTGCTGGTGGCGCTCGGCTCCTTCGGCGTCATCCTGCTCGCCGCCTCCAAGGGCTTCGAGGCCGACCGCCTCGACGACTACAAGGGCCTGTATCAACGCGATCCCATGCTGGCGCTCGCCATGATGGTGCTCATGTTCTCGACCGCGGGCGTGCCGCCGTTCGTAGGCTTCTGGGCTAAGCTGCGGATCTTCCAGGTGCTGTGGGAGTCCCACCACCTGTGGCTGGTGGTCCTCGCGGCGGCGATGTCGGTGGTGGGTGCCTACTACTACCTGCGCGTCATCAAGCTCATGTACTTCGATCCGCCGGCGGACGCCCTGCCGCCGACGGCACGCTCCACCGGGGTGCGCTTCGCGCTCGGCCTGAATGCGCTCGCGGTGCTGCTGCTCGGCCTGCTGCCGGGTCCGCTGCTCGATCTGTGCGCCCGGCTGATTCGCTGAGCCGTAGCGCGCCGCGCGCGGCATGAAGCCGCGCCGTTCGCAGAAGCCTAACGACGGAGACTACGCTTATGAAACAGCTCCTGCCGCGCCTCCTGTGCCTCCTCGCCCTCGCGCTCGCGCCGCTCGCCGCCGCGCAGGCGGCCGGCACGCCCAACTACCGCATCACCCACCAGGTCTCGCTTCCCGGGGACGAGGGCTGGGACTATCTGCTCTACGATCAGGCAGGCCACCGCCTGTTCGTGTCGCACGGCTCACGCGTCCTGGTGGTCGACGGGGACAAGCTGACCGTCACAGGCGAGATTCCTGACACGCCCGGCGTGCACGGTATCGCGCTCGCTCCGGACCTCGGACGCGGCTACGTGAGCGCGGGGCGCGCCGGCACCGTCGTCGTATTCGATCTCAAGACGCTGGCGCGCCTCAAGGAGATCAAGGTGACGGGCGAGAACCCGGACGCGATCCTCTACGATCCGGCCACGCATCGCGTGTTCACCTTCAACGGGCGCGGGCGCAACGCCACCGCGATCGATGCCAGGAGCGACGAGGTCGTCGGCACCGTGGCGCTGGATGCCAAGCCCGAGTTCGCCGCCAGCGACGGCAAGGGGCGCGTGTATGTCAACCTCGAGGACCGGAACAGCCTCGCGGAGCTCGATCCGCAGAAGCTCTCGGTGCTGGCCGTCTGGCCCCTCGCAGGCTGCGACGAGCCGTCGGGCCTCGCCCTCGATGCGGTGCACGGGCACCTGATGCCGGTGTGTGGCAACAAGGTGATGGTGGTCGTGAACGCGGCCTCCGGCAAGCTGCTCGGCAGCGCGCCGATCGGCGCGGGAGTCGACGCGGCGGCCTTCGATCCCGGCACCGGGCTCGCGTTCGCCTCGTGCGGGGAGGGCGTCCTCACCGCGGTGCACATCGGATCCTCGGGCCGCCCCGAGGCGGGACAGTCGGTTCCGACACAGCGCGGCGCCCGCACCATGGCGCTCGACCTCGAGAAGCACCGCGTATTCGTCGTGACCGCCGACTTCGGCCCGCCGCCGCCCGCGACCGCTGCGCAGCCTCACCCGCGAGCGGCGCTCGTGCCGGGCTCGTTTCGCCTGCTGGTGCTCGAGTCCGGTTCGTGATCCTGTCCTCCCACCGCGCACGGCCCGCCTGCGTCGCGCTGGCGGCGCTGTGGCCGCTCGTGGCGCTGGCGGCCGGCGCCGTGCCGCCGGCCGCGGATGCCCCCTACGACACACTGGCGCACGACATCTTCAAGCAGCTGATCGAGATCGACACCAGCGATTCGACCGGCAATGTCACGACCGCCGCGGGAGCGCTCGCGCAACGCTTTCGCGACGCCGGCTTCCCGGCCGCGGACATCGTCGTGCTCGGCAGCAACGACCGCAAGAAGAACCTGGTGGTGCGCCTGCACGGTACTGGCGCGCACAGGCCGGTGCTGCTCATGGGGCATCTCGACGTCGTCGAAGCGCGGCGCGAGGACTGGACGAGCGATCCCTACAAGCTGGTCGAGAAGGATGGCTTCTTCTACGGCCGCGGCACGCTCGACATGAAGGACGGCGATGCGGTCATGGCGGCGGCGCTCATCCGCATGAAGAAGGAGGGCATTCGGCCGAGCCGCGACATCATCGCGGCGTTCACCGCGGACGAGGAGGGCGGCTGCTGCAACGGCATGAGCTGGCTCCTCAAGAACCAGCGCGCGCTGATCGACGCCGAGTTCGCGCTCAATCAGGATGACTGGTCGGTGGTCGCCGAGCACGGCGTGCCCCGGATTGCGCACTTCATCGGTGCCGAGAAGCTCTACTGCGACTATCAGCTCGCGGCGAGCGGACCGGGTGGCCACAGCTCCGAGCCCCGCAACGATAACGCGATCTACGAGCTCGCGCGCGCCCTCACCAGGCTCGAGCGCTTCCAGTTTCCGTTCGAGCTCAACAGCGTCAACCGCGGGTACTTCGAGTACACGGCGAAGGAAGTCGCGAAGAGCCAGGAAGCCGAGGACATGCGCGCGATCCTCAAGGATCCACCCGACGCGCAGGCGATCGTCCGGCTGGCGCGCGATCCGTACAATGTCTGGATCACGCGCACCACGTGCGTGGCCACCCGGCTCGCGGGCGGACATGCGAACAATGCGTTGCCGCTGCATGCCGAGGCGGTGGTGAACTGCCGGATCTTCCCCGGTCATTCGAAGGAGGAGATCCGCCAGACACTAAGCAAAGTGCTGAACAACCCCCGGCTCACCGTGCGCTACATTGCCGACGACGGTCAGATCTTCGACCGTGCGACCGACGAGCGTGCCATGACACCCGCGCCGCTGCGGCCCGAGGTCGTGAAAGTCATGACGGCACTCGCGGAGGCCACGTGGCCGGGGGTGAAAGTAATACCGTCCATGGACCCGGCCGCCTCGGACGCCAAGTACACGATGGCCGCCGGGATCCCCACCTATACTTTCGGCGGGGTCGCGGTGGAGAGCGGCGATGTGCGCGCCCACGGGCGCGACGAACGCGTTGCGGTCGCGGAATTCTACAGGTGGAACCGCTTCTACTACCGCTACGTCACCGGGATCACGGCGCAGTAACGGCTGCCGGCATACCGTTTCAGGACATGCGGCGCGAGACGGCGATGACCCCGATCAGCACGATGACCACGTTGAGGATCCACCACGCCATCTGCTTGTGGATCAGCGTGCTCGCGCCGCTTCCGGACTGAGAAGGCGGCGCTGCGGGCGCGCCGCCCGGGAGCTCACCGTCGAGCACCTCGCGCACCCCGTCGTGGGCCACGACGATCGAGAGCTTTGGCGGCGGCCTCGTGGTCAGGTCCCGAAGCGCTACCCCCCAGGTGCCTTCCGGGCGTGCCGTCACCGGGATGCTGCGGCCGTCCACGCTGACGGTGAGCGCGGCCCCGGCCAGGGGCTGCCGATCGGGCGTGCGCAGCACGCGCAGCACGAGCGTATCGGATGCCATCACGCCGTCGACCGTGACGAGGGCCGAGTGCGCCACCGGGGCGAACGCGGCGCTGGCGGGCGAGTCGGCCAGCGCCGGCGCCACGCACGCCAGCGCGCCGGCGGTCAATGCCAGGAGTCTGCCCACGCATTTCATGTTAGCAGGTCGATCGCCTAAC
>DASXKA010000164.1:0-1857 GCA_036497085.1 Steroidobacteraceae bacterium
GCCGTGTCGGCGGTGACTGCGCGCTGCGGCCGCGGCGGATGGAGCAGGGGCTCGCGCAGGAACCGCCCGGTGATCGAGCGGGGATTGGCGATGAGATCGCGTACCGTGCCGGCGCCCACCAGCTCCCCGCCGCGCACGCCGGCCTGGGGACCCAGGTCGAGCACATGGTCCGCGCGCCGGATCGTCTCCTCGTCGTGCTCGACGACGACCAGCGTATTGCGGTTGCCGGCGAGCCCGGCGAGCGCGTCGAGCAGAATGGCGTTGTCGCGCGGGTGCAGCCCGATGGTCGGCTCATCCAGCACGTAGCACACACCCTGGAGATTCGAGCCGAGCTGCGCGGCGAGGCGGATGCGCTGGGCCTCGCCGCCCGACAGCGTCGGCGCCGAGCGGTCGAGCTCGAGGTAGGCGAGGCCGACGCGGCTGAGGAATTTGAGCCGCGCGCGGATCTCTGGCAGCAGGTCGCGCACGATCTGCCGCTCGCGCGGCTTCAGGCGCAACCCCGCGAAGAACGCGGCGCTGGCGGCCACCGACAGCGACGACAGCGCGGCGATCGAGCGCCCGCGAAAACGCACGTTGAGCGCCACCGGGTTCAGGCGCTCACCCCGGCACGCGCCGCAGGCCGGGGGCTCGCGCTCGTACCACTCGTTCCACCACAGCTCCTCGCCCGACTGCTCCTCATCGAAGCCCGGCATCTCGACGCCGGTGCCGTAGCAGCTCGCGCACCAGCCGTGGCGGGAGTTGAAGGAAAAGAGGCGCGGGTCGAGCTCGGCGAAGCTGCGGCCGCAGGAGGGGCAGGCGCGCTTGGTGGAGAACACGGTGACGGTCGCCGCCTTTGCCGGCAGTACGTGCACCAGCCCCTTGCCGAAATCCAGCGCGCGCGCGAGCGCCGCATGGAGCGCGGCGTCGGTCTTCGCGCCCACGGCAATCTCCGCCACCGGCAGCTCGATGGTGTGCTCGCGGAAGCGCGACAGGCGCGGCCAGGGCGCGGTCGGCACGAGCTCGCCGTCGACGCGCAGCGTCCTGAAGCCCTTCTTCGCCGCCCACTTCGCCAGATCCGTGTAGTAACCCTTGCGCGCCACGACGAGCGGCGCGAGCAGCGCGATCGACCTGCCGCGGTAGTCGCGCAGCAGCCGCGCGGCGATCGAGCCGGCGCTCTGCGGCTCGATCGCGACGTCACAGTCCGGGCAGTACTGGGTGCCGAGCTTCACGTACAGGAGCCGCATGAAGTGGTAGATCTCGGTGAGCGTCGCCACGGTGCTCTTCCTGCCGCCGCGGCTGGTGCGCTGCTCGATGGCCACGGTGGGCGGGATGCCGAAGATCGCATCGACGTCGGGCCGCGCGGCCGGCTGCACGAACTGCCGCGCGTAGGCATTCAGAGACTCGAGGTAGCGCCGCTGCCCCTCGTTGAAGAGGATGTCGAAGGCCAGCGTCGACTTGCCGGAGCCGGAGACGCCGGTGATCACGGTGAAGCGATCGCGTGGGATCTCGACGTCGATGCTCTTCAGGTTGTGCTCGCGCGCCTTGTGGATGACGACCGCGCCGCGACCGCGCCCGTTGCCGCCGTAGGCGGTCCGCGGCTCGGCGACGCTTGCGCGGGCCTCCGCCCCGGGCACGGCCGGCGCCTGGGTGCTGAGCGCCCCCCGGTAGGCGGCGAGTGCCCGCCCGGTATGGGAGGTGCCCGTCGCGCTCACCTCGGCCGGCGTCCCGGCGCACAGGATCTCGCCGCCGCGCTCGCCGCCCTCGGGACCCAGGTCGATGATCCAGTCGGCGGCGCCGATGACGTCGAGGTTGTGCTCGATCACGAGCAGCGAGTGGCCCGCGGCGAGGAGCTTGCGGAACGCCCGCAGCAGCTTCGCC
>DASXKA010000165.1:0-4005 GCA_036497085.1 Steroidobacteraceae bacterium
GCTCGCCATGAGGCTCGCCAGGCGCAAACGCCACCCCTCCTGGATGCCGGCGCTCGCGGTGGCGGCGGTCGTGGTGCTCGCCGGGGCGCGCCTCATCACCCTGAGCGTACGCGACCACGCGACGCAGCTGCGCAGCACGGCTCAGAGCGCGGTCTCTCAGCAGGCGCACGCAATCGACGTCGCGCTGCAGGCGCTGCTCGAGCGCGCGCGCGCCGAGGCGCGCCGCGCCGCCGGCAGGGCCGAGGATGGCGGGCGGCGGGTTCCACCATTGACCGGTGTCCCGTCGCACAATGCCTTCTGGGTCTCGGGCGCCGGCGTCCTGCTGCGCAGCGGCGACGTCGATCCGACGATCAGCCGTGACCTGGCGAGCGAATGGGTAGCCGCACGGCACGGCGCGCCGGAGGCAGCAGGACTCTTTGGCCCGGTCCGCTACGGCAGCCAGTGGTTCGTCGCGGCACAGGCGCCCGTCGAGTTGCCGCGCCCGAGCGCGGCGCCCGGGGCTGCCCACGCTTTTGCCTATGAGGCGCTGGACGGACTACTCGTGCGGGCGGGATTCACGCGACTGACCCGTGAGGGCTACGATTTCGAGCTCTCTCAGCCTGCGCAGAGCCCCGACACGCGCCGCATGTTTCTGCACTCGCGCGCAGCGGCGCTCGCAGAGCCGGTGACGGGCGCGATCGCCTCGGGTGCCGCTTCGTTGCCGGCGCCTTCCTACCTCGAGCTGGCCATCCGCCCGCACGCCGGCTGGTATCCGACGGGTGCGCTGGCCGCCGATATCGTGGTGCTGGCGCTGCTGGCCTGGGCACTCGCCTTTGGCGCCTTCGATCTTGGCCACAGCGTGCGTCACGTGAGACATGCGCTCGCGACCGCCCGCAGCCGGCTGAGCGTCGTCAATGCGCGCCTCAGCGCCGAGATCGAGCAGCACGATGCCTTGCAGAAGAATCTCGAGCACGCGCGCTACCACGACCCCTCCACCGGGTTGCCGAACCGCCGCTACTTCATGAGCCAGGTCGACCGGGCACTGCGCGATCTGCACGCACGGCGGCGGCAGTGTCTCGCGATCGCGCTGATCGAGATCGACCGTTTCTCGCTCATCAACGATACGCTCGGGCATACCGCCGGAGACGATCTGGTGCTGCAGGTCGCGCAACGCTTCGGCCGGGTGCTCGAGTCAAGGGAGCACACCCTGGCGCGCTGGAGCGACGATCAGTGCGCGGCCTTGCTCTACGACGTGGATTCCGCCGGGGTGCGCGGCCTCGCCGGAGCCCTGCACGGTACGCGTCAGCAGCCCTTCTCGCTGCGCAAGCACCGCGTCAGGGTCGCCACGCGCATCGGGTTCACCTGTATCGCGCGCAGCCTGCACCGTCCGGAGGAAGCGCTGCGCGAGGCCGACGTGGCACTGTCGGTGGCCAAGGGCGAGCCGGGCCTCCCGACCGTCGAGTACACCCCGGACATGGGCGGCGCGGCGGTGAGCCTGGTCAGCCTCGAGGCGGATCTGTATGTCGCGCTCGAGCGCGGGGAATTCGGCCTGCTGTTCCAGCCGATATTCGATCTGCGCGGACCGCGTGTGGTGGGCTTCGAGGCGCTGCTGCGCTGGCATCACCCGGTGGAAGGGATATTGACGCCCCAGCGCTTCCTTTCCATCGCCGACGAGGTGGGCGTGATCGTGCCGGTGACCCGCTGGATCGTCGAACGGGTCTGCAGGCTCATCGCTGACTGGCGCGCCAGTTTGCCGCAGAATGCCGACTTTTATATCAGCGTCAACCTCTCGGCGGCGGCGCTGCGCGATCCGGGACTGTGTCAGCACGTCGCGCAGGTGCTGCGCGCGACGGGCGTGCCGCCGGGTTACCTCAAGTTCGAGCTCGCCGAGCGCGGCCTGGTCGAGAACGTGAGCGCGGCACGGGCGACGACGGCCGGACTCCACGAACTGGGCGTCGAGCTGATGCTCGATGATTTCGGGACCGGCTACTCATCCTTGAGCTACCTGCAGCTGCTGCCGTTCGACTATGTGAAGATCGATCGACCGTTCGCCAATCGGACCGGGTCCGAGCGCGCCAATAACGCCATTACGGGCGCCGTGTTGCAGATGACCTCGAGCCTCGGGCTGCGCGCCATCGCCGAGGTGGTGGAGAGCGAGGCCGCGGCACGCGCGCTCGGTGAGCTCGGCTGCAATTTCGCGCAGGGCTACTACTTTTCCGAGCCACTCGAGGCGGCCGATGCCTTCGAGCTCGTTCGACGCTCTCCGGGCGTCTCGACCCTGGTCGCACCCGGCCCGGCCGCCGCCGCCGCGCCGCGCAGCGACGGCGCGGGGGATGAGACGATGATCATCGAGGACACGCCCACCCTGGCGCTGCCGAATACACCCACCCTCGTGCTGCAAGCCGGGATCGATGAGGAGAGCGCGCTCGCGGAAGAGGAAGGCGCCGGGAGCCGCCGCTCGGGGGCTTGACCGCATGAGCCCGAGACGCACCTGGAGCCTGCTGCTGCCGATCGGCGTATATGCAGTGCTCGCCGGGTGGATCGTGCTCGCCGCGGCCAACGCGGGTGCCGGTGACTTCTCGTTCCTGATCTATGGATTGGCGAACGTCATCGTGTTCACGGACGCGGTGGATTTCGGGGTTCGCCTGTACGCGCACCGGCGACATACCGCCGCTTCCGCGGATCGGGGCACGGCGGACGTCAGCCTCCTGTCCGTCGACTTGCCGGCGCTGGGACGGCCGGTGATCGGAAGAGCGCGTCCCCGTCCTTTTGCCATCGTCGCCTCGATCTTCAACCTCGAGGACGGCGTCGATGACTTCATGGCGCGGCTGGCGCCGTATCGGGAGCACGTCTGGCTGATCAGCGACGGCTCGACCGACAGCACGGTCCAGCGCCTGCGCCAGGCGGGTTGGCGCTGCCTGGACGAGGAGGTGAACCGACGCAAGCCGGGAGCCCTGCGCCGCCTGCTGACGACGTTGCCGGCGCGAATCGAGACCGTCATGGTCATGGACCCGGACGTCAAAATCTGCTCGCGTCGCGAGGGCAGCAGCGCCGATCTGGAGCGTGTGGTTGCCGACCTGCAGCAATCCGGGGCGGCGGCAGCCTGTCCGCGCGTGGAGATGGAGCACGACGGGCTGCTCGGGAGATTCCAGGCACTGGAGTACGCGCTGACATTTGTCGTCGGGCGCCGCAGCATGGCGGATTTCGGCGTGACCTCCGGGGTCTCGATCTACCGCCGCGACGCGCTCGAGCGCGCGCTCGCGCGGCATTCCCTGTCGGTCTATGCGGAGGACCTCGAGACCGCGCTCATAATGCTCAACGACGGCGAGCGCATCTACTACGACGGTCGTCTGGTGGTGAGCACCGACCGGCCGAACTCGCTGCGCCATTGGTTCTCGCAGCGTGTGGGCTGGTATCACGGGCTGCTGCGGGTCTATACGGAGCGCTTTGGCGAGCTGTGGCGAATCGGCCGGCGCGACCCGTTCGCAATGTACAACTTCATCGGCTACCTTGGCGTGCTCGGGCTCGGCCTGCACGTGCTCAAACTGCTGAGCGCCGCTTTGCTGTCGGTGAGCGTTGCGGCCATCTTCGACAACCTGTTCGTCTTGCACCTGCTGCCCTACGACGGGGTGGTCAATCCGGCGTACTTCGTCGGGGCATCCGTGAGCTATCTCGCACTCGGGACCCTTGCGCTGTTTACCGTCGTGCCGGAGCGCGACCGCAGCTACATTGCGCCGATCCTCCCGATTTACTTCCTCTACGTGCTGCTGCATCTCGTGCCGATCACGCTCGGGTTTGCCAACTGGGTGGCGCTCAAGCTGTGGCGACGGCGCCTGTTCCGCGATCACTACCAGTCGCACGAGGACGTCCCGGGTCTCTACGGCGCGCTCTATCGGCCATGATGCTCACCGACTGCCGCGACTGGCTGCCGGACGGCAAGCAGGCCGCCGTGTGCTTCAGCATCGACGACGTCCACCCGGCGCGCTCGGCGGATGCGTTCGATGCGGGCGGGGATCTGGGTCGCGG
>DASXKA010000166.1:0-4272 GCA_036497085.1 Steroidobacteraceae bacterium
GCCTCACCACCAGGATGTCGGTGTTGGCAGCAAGATCCGTCAGAGCCGCCGTGCAGGCCGCCGACAGGTTGGCGCCCAGGTGGTAGCCCTGGACCGGCATCGACATGGCGCCGGTGAGCGTCGCCAGGCCGCCCGGGCCCGTGCCGGTCGCGCAGGGGTCGGGGGGCGCGCCCGGGATGAATGCGGCCAGCTGCGGGTTCGGGCCGGCGACCGTGCCTGGATTTAAAGTGGCCAGGTAACCGGCGCCGCGCAGGTCGTCGCCGATCATCTGCAGCGCGTAGCGGCCGTTCTCGGTCTGCTCGTTGACGCGCTCGATCTCGCCGCGCTCGCGGCTGTTGCCGGCGAACAAAGTGACGAGCCCGGCGAGAAGGATGAGACCCACGGTGATCGAGACCATGAGCTCGACGATCGAGTAGCCGCGTGCCGGGGGAGCAAGGAGGGTGCGACGAGTCGACATCGGAGCTCAGTAGCAGGAGGTGGTCGGGACGGTGACGGTCGCTGAGATGAGGCGGCGCCAGGCGTCGCTGGCGCCATAGAGACCCGTCCCGCAGGCGAGCACGGGAGCCGCGCCGGGAGGAACCGCGGTCGGAGCCATCCCCTGCCAGACGACCGAAACCCGGTAGATGCCCGCGGTGCAGTTACCGGGGGGCAAGCTGACGGGCGCCTGCACCTGAATGATGCAGCCGCGCCCGCTCATCATCGCGCCGACGCTGGCCCCGCCCTTGGTCTCCGCGGAACCCTTGAGCGCATTGCTCCATTCACACAGATCGAGAGCGGCTCCGGTCAGGCCGGCGCCGACGCAGTCCGCGGGCTCGGCGTCGCCGGTTCCGACAGCCCCGGCGGTGACATAGGCCGGCGCATTCGCGGTGTTGGCGCTCAGACGCTCGGTCATTTGCGACAGGGCGACCAGCGCCTGTGCGCGCTGATAGGACTCCATCTCGGCGGTCCCGATCTTGCTCTGCAGGCCCGCGATACCGAGCAGCGCAAAGGCCAGGATCGCCAGCGTCACCATCACTTCCACGAGGGACGTGCCGAGCTGGCGCGGCAGGCTGTTCGGGTGATTGCTCAACATGTATGTGTCGGCTTCATGTAGGGGCGCCCGCTCGGGTCGACGGACACGCATTGGTAGTTGGTCGTCGCGCCACTGGCGGTATTGATCTGGAACATTGGCGCAGCGCCGGCCGGCAGCCGGCCGGAGGGGCGGTAAGTGACCGCGGCGGGAGGGGTCGGAACGTTGACGCCCGTCGCGGCCGTGTAGTCGTCGAGAACATTGCCGTTGACGTCGAGAATCTGCCAACCCGTCTGCCAGCCACCGGTCTTTGGCTGCAGTGTGACGTTGGCGTTGAGCGTGATAGCAGCGGATCGCGCCTTGGCGAGCGTTGCGTACAGGGTCGAAGCGTAAGTTCGCGCGCGCTGGGTTGCGATGATGCCCTGGAAGGACGGCAGCGCGACGGTCGTCAGGATGGCGGCGATCGCCAACGACACCATGAGCTCCGTCATGGTGAAGCCGCCCTGACGCCCGTGTGGGCTGCGGCACGGCGATACTTCATCGATACGGGTCTGCATGACTGGCTCCCTCACCACGCGCTCGCGGGACCCCGGACTCCGGTGTTGTCCAGGGTCAGCGTAGGGTCGCCCGCCTGGGGGGACCCGGCGATCGGGGTGGCGACCACGACGAAGGTAGGCGGCGTACCACCGGGGGGGTTGCACGCCGCGGGCGGTGGCAGCTGGCAGATCGTGATCGTGTAATAGGTCGAGACGTCCACCGGCACGGTAGTGTTGAGAGTGCCGGTGTCGGGGGCGTAGGCGCGCGCGTCGTTCAGGTACTGCTGCTCGCGCTGCGCGATGTCCATCACAGTGGCCTCGGTGTCGCCGCGCCGGGACTTCTTCATGAAGTACGCGTAGGACGGCACTGCGATCGCCATGAGGATGGCGACGATAGCGACCGCGATCATCAGCTCGATGAGCGTAAAGCCGCGCTCGCGCGCGCCGGCCGGTCTGACGAAGGGCCCTTTCATCCTGCTCTTCCTCCTCGATACGTAGGTTGCGGGCGCAATCCCAACCTAATTCGCGGGCGGCATCTGCGGACTGGTCGACAGCTTTGGACCCGTTCCGACGAGAGGCTATGTGGGCCCGACCGGCGGTCGGCAAGTCGACTCAAGTGCAGGGGCGGTGGGCAGATTTTGTAAAACCCCGAGGCCGTCAATTGCCCGGGGTAAGCCGGCGCCAACAACGCGCTGGGTCCGCCCGTCACACCCGGGAGGTGCGCCGAACGACCCGCAGCCGTCGCACTGCGCCCGCGAACTCCTCGACGTCGCGCGCGCGCGCGGCGGGATCCGGCGCGCCGTAGCGCAGCCGCATATATTGCGCGAGCAGCGCGTGTGCGCCCTCATCGAGCGAGGGATGGCCGGCGCGCAGCGCCTCGGCGTAGGCGAGCGGCCCCTGGTGCGGCGCACGCACGAGTCCGGTGCGCGCGAGCTTGCGGCACAGCAACGCGTAGGCTCGCGCGACCCCGTCGGCGCGGCGGGGCCGCATCGACCTTCCCAGATGCCAGGCGATGAGCCCGAGCCACGCAAGGAGCGCGAACACGAACGCCCAGCCGAGCGTGCGCGCGTCCGGGGATCGGATGCCCAGCCGCTCGAGCACGTCGAGCTGCGTCGCGAAGTCGAATCTCACCACCCGGTCGTTCCACCACGCATTGGCCGCGTCCCAGCGCTGCAGCAGGTGCACCAGCCAGGGCGCTCCGTGCAGCAGCCGCGTCGACGCCGACATCGCCTCGGGCAGCAGGTCGAAGGCCCCGCGCCGGAGGCGCTCGGGCTCGATCACCGCGGTCGGATCGACCCGGGTCCAGCCGCGTCCCTCGAGCCACACCTCCGCCCAGGCGTGCGCGTCCGACTGGTGCACGATCAGGTAGCCACCGCTCGGATTCCACTCTCCGCCGAGGTAACCGGTCACGACCCGCGCCGGCACACCCGCCGCGCGCATCAGCACCACGAAGGCCGAGGCATAGTGGCCGCAGAAGCCGGTGCGCGTGCGGAACAGGAAATCGTCAACCTGCTCGGTGCCGAGCGGCTCCGGCTCGAGTGAGTACACGAAGCCCCCGCCGCGCAGGTATTCGAGCGTGGCCGTCACGAAGGCCGCATCGCTTGCGGCGCGCGCGCGCAGATCACGCGCGAGCTCGAGCGTGCGCGGGTTGCGCGCGCGCGGCAACGCGGTGTTCTCGAGCCGCTCCCATCCCGACAGCGGCGTGGCACTCCGCGTGGCCGGGTAGGACAGCGCCTCGAAGCTGATCGGGTCCGAGACTGGCCGTTCGGCGTGCAGCTCGTAATCGCGCGTGAGCGCCACGCCCGCATCGGGCGACTGCGCGGGCGTGTCGAGGGCGAACCACCAGTGGAGGCGGCTCGGCTCGAGCGCCACGTGGTAGCGGTAGGCGCGTCCGGCGAACTCGAGCGCCGGGCGCGGGTGCCAGCCTGCCGAACCGCGCGACCAGGTGGCGCCGTCGAAATCATGCAGTACCGGGCCGCGCCAGTAGCGCTCCTCGTTCGGCGGCAGCCCGCCTTCGAATCGGGCCCGGAATGCGACGTCGTAGGAAGTCGAGAGCTTGCCGATGCTGCCCGGACTCATGGTCTCGGAGAGCCCGGTGACCGCCTCTTCACCGCGCGGCACCGCCCAGAACGAGCCCGCGAGGCGCGGGAAGAACAGGAACAGCAGCACGCCGAGCGGCAGAGCCAGCAGCAGCGTGCGGCCGGCGAGCAGCAGCGCCGCGCGTCCCGGGAAGGCGTCGGTGGCAATCACGGCGAGTGCCGCGCATGCGAGCCATGCCTCGCCGAAATACAGCGGCGCGCGTGCCAGGCTCTGGCGGTCGAGGCACGCGGCCAGCAGCAGGAAGAGCCCCGCGCCCACCAGCACGAACCGATCGCGCCGCCGGTGGGTTTCCAGGAGCTTGAGCCCCGCCATCAGCGCGAGCAGTGCGGTCCCGGCCGGCAGGCCGTTCACGGTGTGAAAGCGCACCAGGACCGCGATCACGACCGCGGCGGCGAGCAACGTGCGGGCGAGCAGGCCGGGCAGCGGCAGCCGGCGGCGCGCGGCCGCGATCCGCCACGCCACGAGCATCAGCGTCGCAACCGAAACCCACACGGGCAGGCGGTCGATGTGCAGCAGCGCTCCGCCCGCGAACGCGGCGGTCGCCCAGAGCAGCGCGCGCTGGTCCTGCGCCTCAGGCATGGAGTGGAGCCGCGGCGGTCGGCTGCGCACCGGCAGCGGCCGGCGCCT
>DASXKA010000167.1:0-17622 GCA_036497085.1 Steroidobacteraceae bacterium
ATGTGGGGCGGGGGCCGCCGCGTGCTCGCGGTGTTCGACCTCGGGACGCTCGAGCTCCGCGCCCTGATCAGGGCCGACTGAGCGGCGCCGACACCCCGACCCACTTGGCGAGAAACGCCCACTGATCGGCGTAGTCCTCGATCTGCATCCAGACGGGCTTGCCGGCGCCATGGCCCGCGCGGGTCTCGACGCGGATCAGAATGGGATTGGGGCAGGCCTGCGCCGCCTGCAGCGCCGCCGCGAACTTGTAGCTGTGCCAGGGCACGACGCGATCGTCGTGGTCCGCGGTCGTGATCAGCGTCGGCGGATAGCAGATCCCCTTCTTCACGTTCTGGTAGGGCGAATAGGCGTAGAGCGCGCGAAACTGCCCGGGATCCTCCGCGAGCCCGAAATCCGACGACCACTGCCGGGCGTTGGCGCTCGCGGTCTGGTAGCGCAGCATGTCGAGCACACCCACCGCGGGCAGCGCCACGCCGAAGAGGTCCGGGCGCTGCGTCAGCACCGCGCCGATCAGCAGCCCGCCGTTGCTGCGGCCGTAGACCCCTAAGCGCGCGCTGCGCGTGTAGTGCTCACGGATCAGGTACTCGGCCGCGGCGATGAAGTCATCGAACACGTGCTGCTTGTTGGCGAGCGTGCCGGCTTTGTGCCAGGCCTCGCCGTACTCGCCGCCGCCGCGCAGGTTCGCCTCGGCATAGACGCCGCCCATCTCGAGCCACGCCAGCACCTGCGGCCGGAATTGCGGCGTGAGCGAGATGTTGAATCCGCCGTAGCCGTAGAGCAGCACCGGCTGGTTGTCGTCCCGCGTGAGGTCGCGCCGGTGTGTGATGTACATCGGCACGCGCGTGCCATCCTTGCTGTGAAAGAACACCTGCTCGGTCACATAGGGCGCGGTCGAGGCGGGAATGTGCGGCTCGCGCCACAGCGCCGCTTGGTTCGAGGGAATATCCAGCCGGTAGATGCGCCGCGGCGTCAAGTAGTCGGTATAGGCGAAGAAGGTCTCGGTCTGGCTCCCTTCGCCGTGAAAGCCCTCCAGTCCGCCCTTGCCGGGCAGCGGCACCTCCCCCAGCGGGCGTCCGTCGCGCTCGTACACGCGCGCCACGCCGCGCGCATCCTCGACGTAGCGCGCGACGATCCGGCCGCCGACATAACTCGCTTCTTCGAGCGCCGTGCTGCCCTCGGGCACCACGGTGCGCGCCGCCGGCGGGGCGGCCCGCGCGTCGACGGCGATGACGCGGCCGAAGGGCGCATCCCTGGTGGTGCGGAAATACAGCTCATCGCCCTGCGCGCCGACGAAGATATAGAGCGCGTCCCAGGCGGTGAACAGCGGCTGCGCCTTCGCTCCCGGGTGACGCAGGTCGAGCAGCTCGACGCCGTTCTTCTCATAGCCGTCAAAGAGCGTGATGACGAGGTAGCTGCCGTCCTCGGTGACGCGGCCGGAAGGAATGCGCGTCGGGTGATCGGTCACCTCGTACACCAGCCGGTCCTGCTCCTGAGGCGTGCCGAGCGCGTGGAAGTAGAGCGCGGGCCGCGCACTGTCGTCGCCGCGGCCGTCGGCGAGCGTCGGGTAGCGGCTGTAGTAGACGCCCGATCCGTCGTGCGCCCACGACACTCCCCAGAACTTGGTGAAACGCAGCTCGTCGGGCAGATCGGTGGCGTCGCCCACGTGCCGGAAGTGCCAGACCTGCCAGTCCGTGCCGCCGTCCGAGGTCGCGTAAGCCACCACCTCGCCCTGCTCGTTGGGCGTGAAATCCGCGAGCGCGACGGTGGCATCGGCACGCACCGTGTTAGGATCGAACAGCACCCGCCCGGGAGAGTCGAGCCGCTCGGCGACGTACAGCACGCTCTGGTTCTGATTACCGTCGTTGTGCAGGAAGAAATAGTGTGCGCCGCGCCTTACCGGCAGCTCGTAGCGCTCGTAGTTCCACAACTCCGTGAGGCGGCTCTTCAGCCAGGCGCGCTGCGGCAGCTCCTCGAGGCGCGGTTGCGACACGGCGTTCTGCGCCGCTACCCACTGGGCGACCGCCGGAGAGCCGAGGTCCTCGAGCCAGCGGTAGGGATCCTCGACGCGCGTGCCGAAGAAGTTGTCGCTGACGCCGACGCGGGCCGTGACGGGGTAGACCGGCGCCTCCGCGACCGCCGGCAGGCCGATCACGGCGTCGGTGGCGGTGCGCATCGGCTTGCCGCCCGGGCCGGGACCCGAGGCAGGCTCGCGGTTGCCGAATTGGGCACTCTCGCAGGCTGCGAGTACGGCCGCGACGAGCGAAGCGGCGAGGGTCGCGGCGACCCACAGGGAGCGCTCGGCTTTCATGGCTTTCCCTCGCGCGCGCCCGAGCGGGCACGCGTCCCATCCTTCAGCGGAACTTGATCTTGCCGCCGCCGGGCCCCGGTCCCGCCCCGGGACCCAGGGCGCCGCCGCCGACCTCGGGAACTACGATGCGCGAGGCGGCCTCGCGGCGCAGCTCCCGCGCCTCATCGATCGCCTGCTCGAGCGCGACCTTCACTCCGTCCGGGAACTTCTTCAGCGCCTCCTCGAGCGTACGCGCCTCGATCTCGAATCCGAGCGGCAGAACGCCGGCGGGGGTGAGCAGCTGCGTCTGGCCGGAGAACAGCACCGGGCGCGCGGCATCGGGCGCGCCGTCGGCGGTCACCGGGGTCAGGCGGCGGATGCTGCCCGCGCGCCGATCGGTGAACACGTCCTCGCGATAGAGGTTGTTGGAGTCGAGCTCGACGTCCGGAAGATCGTTCGGAGCGGCCATGGGGTTTCCGTGTGCTTGATTCACCATCATTGTACACGCGCGCGCCGCGCGCCCTGCGGTCGCCGTGCCCGCTCGTGGGCCACGGTCATGAGGCACCAGCCGTCAAGGAGTGATCCGGCGGCGGCAGGTCCCGCAGCGCCTCGACGAACGGCCGGTCGGCCTCGAGGAGCTCCTCGCGCCCGAGATCCGCCGGCGCGACCCAGCGAAGCGCCTGTCCGTCGAGCCCGCGCGGAGTGCCCGCGAAGCGCTCGACGATCCACATGGAGAGCTCGACACCGCGATCCGGGTAGGCGTGCGTGAGCCGCATGAACGGGCGGCTGGCGCGCACCTCGATCCCGAGCTCCTCGCGCAGCTCGCGCACCAGCGCGGCTCCTTCGGACTCCCCCGGCGACACCTTGCCGCCGGGAAACTCCCAGCGCCCCGCAAGATGCCTGCCCGCGGGCCGCTGCGCGATGAGGACCCGCCCCTCGGCGTCGTAGAGCGCCGCGGCCACCACCAGGATCATGGCGGCGCGACGGAGCTCATCAGCGTGACGCTCGCGCCCGCCGCGGTTACTCGACGCTCGAGAGGGCGCCGTGGCAGTGCTTGTACTTCTTCCCCGAGCCGCACGGGCACGGCTCGTTGCGCCCGACCTTGCGTTCGCCACGCACGAACGGCGCCGTGGCTTCAGCGGCCGCTGGCAGCGGGCCCGGTGGCGGCGCGGAGCGCACGGCTGCGCGGACCGCGGGTACCGCCGCCTGACCCTGTGCTTCGGTCGCCGCGCCGTCGCCGGCGAGCAGCGAGCCCATCTCCGCGTGCTGCGCCTGGAGCGCGCGCATCAGGCGGGCGTAGCGCTCCTCCTCCTCGCGCTGCAGCTCCTCCGGAGTGCGGATCTCGATGCGCGCCATGAACGACGAGGTCTCGAATTTGACGCGGTCGAGCATCGCGGCGAAGAGCTCGAAAGCCTCGCGCTTGAATTCGTAGCGGTAGTCCTTCTGCGCATAGCCGCGCAGATGAATACCCTGCTTCAGATACTCCATGCCGGCGAGATGCTCGCGCCAATGCTGGTCGAGCTTCTGCAGCATGACCTCCTTCTCCGCCAGGCGCAGGTTGGCCGCGCCGACGCGCGCCGCCTTGGCGAGGTAGGTCTCGTCCACCGCGCGCACCACGCGCTCGCGCAGCGCCTGCTCCTCGAGCTCCGGCTCCTCAGCGAGCCAGGCCTCGGGATCGATTCGGGCGTTGAAGTCGCGCAGCACCGCCGCGGCGAGGCTCTTCAGGTCCCGGTCGGCGGGCGCGGCGTGCTTAGGAGTGTGCTCGTCGAGGAGCCCCCTCACCGAATCCTCCATCAGGCCGCGGATCGCCGCCGACAGGTCCTCGGTACCCATGATCTCGGTGCGCTGGTGGTAGACCACCTTGCGCTGATCGTTGGCGACGTCGTCGAACAGCAGCAGCTGTTTTCTGATGTCGAAGTTGTGCGACTCGACCTTGCGCTGCGCCTTCTCGATCTGGCGGGTGAGCATGCCGCTCTCGATCACTTCGCCTTCCTTCATGCCGGCGATCTGCAGCAGCCGCTTGGTGCGCACCGGGTCGCCGAAGATGCGCATCAGGTTGTCTTCCATCGACAGGTAGAAGCGGCTCGAGCCCGGGTCGCCCTGGCGGCCCGAGCGGCCGCGCAGCTGGTTGTCGATGCGGCGCGACTCGTGGCGCTCGGTGCCGATGATGTGCAGCCCGCCCGCGGCCACTACCCGGTCGTGGCGCACCTGCCACTCGCCACGCAGCCGCGTGCGTGCCTCCTCGTCGAGCTCGCCCGCCGCCGCGAGCTCGGCCTCGAGGTTGCCCCCGAGCACGATGTCGGTGCCACGGCCCGCCATGTTAGTGGCGATCGTCACCGTGCCGGGGCGCCCGGCCTGCGCGACGATGTGCGCCTCGCGCTCGTGCTGCTTGGCGTTCAGCACCTGGTGTGCGACGCCCTCCTTCTGCAGCAGCCCCGCGAGGTACTCCGAGGTCTCGATCGAGGTGGTGCCGACCAGTGCCGGCTGGTCGCGCTCGACGCAGTCGCGGATGTCCTCGATGATCGCCTGGAATTTGTCCTTCTGGGTGAGATAGACGAAGTCCGCGTTGTCCTTGCGCACCATCGGGCGGTGCGTCGGAACGACCACCACCTCGAGGCCGTAGATCTGCAGGAACTCGGGCGCCTCGGTGTCGGCGGTGCCGGTCATCCCGGAGAGCTTCTTGTAGATGCGGAAGTAGTTCTGAAACGTGATCGAGGCGACCGTCTGGTTCTCCTCGCGCACCCGCACCCCTTCCTTGGCCTCGACCGCCTGGTGCAGCCCGTCGGACCAGCGGCGGCCGATCATGGTGCGGCCGGTGAACTCGTCGACGATGATGATCTCGCCGTTGCGCACGATGTATTCCACGTCGCGCTTGTAGAGCGCGTGGGCACGCAGCGCCCCATTGAGGTGATGCATCAGGCGGATGTTGGCCGGGTCGTACAGGCTCTCGCCCTCGCGCAGCAGGCCCGCGTCCAGCATCAGCTGCTCGACGTGCTCATGGCCGGCCTCGGTGATGTGCACCTGCTTGCTCTTCTCGTCCACCGAGAAGTCGCCCGGCCCCTCCTCCTCCTTCTGCCGCGTCAGGCGCGGCACGAGCTGGTTGATCCGCAGGTAGAGCTCGGTGCTCTCCTCGGCCGGACCGGAGATGATGAGCGGGGTGCGCGCCTCGTCGATCAGAATCGAGTCGACCTCGTCCACGACGGCGAAGCTCAGCGAACGCTGCACCCGGTCCTCGAGCCTGAAGGCGAGGTTGTCGCGCAGGTAATCGAAGCCGAATTCGTTGTTGGTGCCGTAGGTGATGTCGCAGGCGTAAGCGGCGCGCTTCTCGGCCGGCGTCTGCGCGTTCTTGATGACGCCGACCGTCAGGCCGAGGAAGCGGTAGACCGGACCCATCCAGTCCGCATCGCGCTGCGCCAGGTACTCGTTCACCGTGACGATGTGCACGCCCTCACCGCTGAGGGCGTTCAGGTACGCGGGCAGCGTCGCGACCAGCGTCTTGCCTTCGCCGGTGCGCATCTCGGAGATCATGCCCTTGTGCAGCACGAGGCCGCCGATCAGCTGCACGTCGAAGTGGCGCATCTTGAGCGTGCGCCGCGCGGCCTCGCGCACGACCGCGAACGCCTCCGGCAGCAGCTCATCCAGGGTCGCGCCGTCCTTCAGGCGCTGCCTGAACTCGTCGCTCTTCGCGCGCAGCGCCTCGTCGCTCAGGCTCTCGATGCGCGGCTCGAGCTCATTGGCGGCCAGCACATAACGCAGGTAGCCGCGAAGGAGCCGCTCGTTGCGGCTGCCGAAGATACGCGTGAGGAAGTCGAGCAAGGTCTATCCGTGAGAAACGTCAAAAATATCTTGCCCGACAAGAGCTTATCGTCTGCACGGGCCTGAAGAAGCGGCGTATTGTACGCAATAGACGTTAACGTCGCCCAATTGGTTCTCGGGCGTCGGAATTCAAGGTCGGAGGGGTCGTCAGCGGCCGATGAACGACAGCGGGTCGACCTGGCGGCCGTTGTGCAGCACTTCGAAGTGTACGTGCGGTCCGGTCGAGTGCCCGGTGGAGCCCATGAGGGCGACCGATTCGCCGCGCCTGACGGTCTGCCCGACTGAGACCAGCGTGCGCTCATTGTGCGCGTAGCGGGTCGAATAACCGTCGCCGTGGTTGATCTCGATGAGCTTGCCGTAGCCAGAGCGCTCGCCCGCCCAGGTGACAACTCCCGCTGCCACCGAGACCACGTCGCTCCCCTGGTTGCCGGCAAAGTCGACGCCCTTGTGGAAGGCCTCGCGCCCGTCGAAGGGGTCGGCGCGCTCGCCGAAGTAGGAAGAGATGTATCCGCTGGTGACCGGCCGCCCCTCGGGGTGGATCTCTTCCTTCAGCTCGCGCGTCAGGATCACGTTCTCGAGAGCCGCCAGCTGCGACTGGCGCAGGTCCGCGCGCTGCGCGAGCTGCGCGAGCATGCGCGAGAGATCCGGGATCTGCGCGCTCACACTCTCGCCCTCGGGCCCGCCGCTCGGCGGATCGCGGTCGAAATCGAATTCGCGGCTGTCGATGTCCGCCATCTCCGTGAGGCGCTTGCCGAGCGCGTCGAGCCGGATGACGTGCGCGTTCACCTCGCCGATGCGCATCGCCATGGCATCGATTCGTAGCTGCAGCTGCTGCTTGAGGCCGGCGATCTCCTGCTTCTGCTGGGCGAGGAGCGCCCCGAAGCGTGTCGTCTCGGCGAGCGCCACCTCACGGTGCACACCCTTACCGAGCTGCAGGCCGAGCGCGAACGCCCCTCCGAGGACCACCGCCGTCGCCGTAATCACGGCGCCGAGCGTGAGCGGCCTGCCCAGATTGAACTGGCGTACTCTGCCGGCGCGTTTGGAGAGAAATATGACGTTCATGCCACGGGTCCGGGTCCTTATGTCACCAGTGCGCCTGGAGCAGGCCCACGGGTCCCCGAGCATGTATCGTCTTGTTCTCGTTCAGAGAAACGTCCGTCCGATGCTGGCAACCCCGCCGTCATGGCTCCTCGCTTTAGACCGGTGGCTTTGCGTCCCCGCCTTTCAGCGGGTTTGCCGATACAGCTGCTAGAGCAATATGCCCAAGAAGAACAGACGAAACAAGCGCGGCAGTTCGCCAATGAGGAGTGGTGCCGTCGGCATTTCGCGACAGCTGGATTCTGTAAAGGACTTGCTGGCTCGCCGTGCGCCGGGCTTGATGCGCGTCACAACCCAGGCCGCGCGCGCGAGCTTCTGGAACGACTGGCTGTCCGCGCACCTGCCCGCGGAGATCCGCCCGCGGGTGTCGGGCGTCGTCGAGCGCGAGGGCACATTGGTCATATTCGGCGAATCCGCCGCGTGGTCCGCGCGACTGCGCTACACCGTCCAGGAGCTCGAGCAGGAAATACTCGCCGCCGCAGGCGCTCTCGAGCGCGTCGTGGTGCGGGTGCGCCCCCGCTGATCAGACTGGGTCAGCCGCGCGGGCCTGGCAGCGCCGGCGCCTCGATGTAGGAGATCGGCGCGTCCTTGTACGACTGGAACACAACCTCTTCCCAGGTCGAGGCATCGGCCAGCAGCTGCCGCAGCAGCCGGTTGTTGAGTGCGTGGCCTGACTTGTGGCCGCTGAACTCGCCGATCAGGCTGTGTCCGAGAAGGTAGAGGTCGCCGATGGCATCGAGGATCTTGTGCTTGACGAACTCGTCCTCGTAGCGCAACCCGTCCTCGTTCAGCACGCGGAAATCGTCGAGCACGATGGCGTTGTCGAGATTGCCGCCGAGGGCGAGATTGCGCGCCCGCAGCGTCTCGAGGTCGCGCATGAAGCCGAAGGTGCGTGCGCGACTCACCTCCTTGAGGAACGAGGTGGTCGAGAAGTCCATCGAGGCGCGCTGCGCGCGACGCTTGAAGATGGGGTGGTCGAACTCGATCTCGAAGTTGACCTTGAAGCCATCGAAGGGATCGAACTGCGCCCACTTGTCACCGTCCTCGACGCGCAGGCGCTTCTTCACGCGGATGAAGCGCTTGGGCGTGCGCTGCTCCTCGATGCCCGCCGACTGCAGCAGGAACACGAACGGACCCGCGCTGCCGTCCATGATCGGCACTTCGGCCGCCGACAGCTCGACGATCGCGTTGTCGATGCCAAGACCTGCGAACGCCGACAGCAGATGCTCGACGGTCGAGACACGCGACTCGCCCTTGCCCAGGGTCGTGCCGAGCATGGTGTCGCCGACGTTCTCGGCGTGCGCGCGGATATCGACCACGGACGGCAGGTCGGTGCGGCGGAACACGATCCCAGAGTCGGCCGCAGCCGGGCGCAAGGTCATCAGTACCTTCTTGCCCGTATGGAGGCCGACACCGGTGGCACGAATCGAGTTTTTGAGCGTTCGCTGTCCGACCATGCTTGCTAGGCTGGTGTTGTCCTTCTCACATCAACGACCGCAATGAGCTGCGGCTGACGCACGCCTTCCGCTCCGCCCGCGGTAGCCCGACCCGCCGCGGTGAGCCGCTCCCTGAGCGTTATGTAAGACGCGCTACCGTATCACATCAGTCCGCCTGCCGCCGCAGGAATGCCGGAATGTCCAGCAGCTCCTCGGCATCGACCTCCGGGCGCAGTCCGTCACCGACCGCGCGTTGACGTTGCACCGTCGGCTTATCGAGCGCGGCGTAGTCGCTGCTCGACAGCGGAGCGCGACGCACGACACGCATCGCCGGCTCGCTGCGCGTGTCGCGGTGATCGCGTGTCATGAACGTCTCGCGCGCCTGCATTGGCCGCGCTGCAGCAGCAGCGGGCCGGCCGAGGCCGGTCGCCACGACCGTAACGCGTACCTGGTTGGTGAGCTCCGGATCGATCACCGTTCCGACCACGACGGTTGCGTCCTCCGAGGCGAATTGTTTCACGATCTGCCCCACCTCCTGGAATTCCCCAATAGAGAGATCCATGCCGGCGGTGACGTTCACCAGAATGCCGTGGGCACCGGCCAGATTGATGTCTTCGAGCAACGGCGAGGACACCGCGCTCTCGGCCGCCGCCCGCGCCCGGCCTTCGCCGCTCGCCACCCCCGAGCCCATCATGGCCATGCCGGTCTCCCCCATGACGGTGCGTACGTCGGCGAAGTCGACGTTGATGAGTCCCGGGCGGGTGATGAGCTCGGCGATACCCTGCACCGCGCCCTGCAGCACCTGGTTGGCCGCCTTGAAGGCGTCGAGCAGCGTCGTCTGCGGTCCCAACACGGTCAGCAGCTTCTGGTTAGGAATTGTAATGAGTGAATCGCAGTACTTGGTGAGTTCGGCGATCCCGGCGTCGGCGATGTAAGAGCGCTTGTTGCCTTCCATCTCGAACGGCCGGGTCACGACCGCGACGGTGAGGATGCCGAGCTCCTTGGCGACCTGCGCCACGACCGGTGCGGCGCCGGTGCCGGTGCCGCCGCCCATGCCGGCGGTGATGAACAGCATGTCGCAGCCTTCGACCAGCTCGACGATGCGATCGCGATCCTCCATGGCCGCCTGACGGCCGACTTCAGGGTCGGCGCCGGCACCCAGACCCTTGGTGATGTTGCAGCCGATCTGCAGCGCCGTCTTCACCTTGGCGTGCTTGAGGGCCTGCGCGTCGGTGTTGACGCACATGAAGTCCACCCCGTCGATGCCGACCGTGACCATGTGCGCCACAGCGTTGCCCCCGCCGCCTCCCACGCCGATCACCTTGATCACGGCGCTTTGGCTGTACGCGTCCATCAGTTCGAACATGTTATTGCTCCTTCAGCGAATAAAGGGTTGGTTGAGTCTCGCGTGTCACGTCTGTCAGCTTCAGAAATTGCCCTGGAACCAGGAACGCATGCGCTCGAGCATCGACTTGCCGTTGGTGCCGAGCGCGTGCCCGCGGCCTGCGGGCATCAGGTTGTCGCGCGCGAACAGCAGCAGCCCCACGCCGGTCGAGTAAATGGGATTGCGCACCACGTCGGTGAGCCCGGCGATCGCCTGCGGGACCCCGAGGCGCACCGGCACGTGGAATACCTCCTCGGCGAGCTCGATGGCACCTTCCATCTTGGCGCTGCCGCCGGTGAGCACGATGCCCGCGGCGATCATCTCCTCGAAGCCGCTGCGCCGCAGCTCCTCGCGCACCAGCCCGAAGAGCTCCTCGTAGCGCGGCTCGACGATCTCGGCGAGGGTCTGCCGGGCGAGGCGCCGCGCCGGCCGCTCGCCCACGCTCGGCACCTCGATGCTCTCGTCGGGATTGGCGAGCTGCGAGAGCGCGCAGGCGTAGCGGATCTTGATGTCCTCGGCGTACTGAGTGGGCGTGCGCATCGACACCGCGATGTCGTTGGTGACCTGGTCGCCGGCGATGGGGATCACGGCGGTGTGTCGGATCGCCCCGTTGGAGAACACCGCGATGTCGGTGGTGCCACCGCCGATATCGACCAGGCACACGCCGAGCTCCTTCTCGTCCTCGGTCAGCACCGCGAAGCTCGAGGCGAGCTGCTCGAGCACCACGTCGTCGACGTCGAGCCCGCAGCGCCGGATGCACTTCTCGATGTTCTGGGCGGCCGAGTCGGCTCCGGTGACGATGTGCACCTTGGCCTCGAGCCGCACTCCCGACATGCCGATCGGGTCGCGGATGCCTTCCTGGCCGTCGACGATGAATTCCTGCGGCAGTACGTGCAGGATCTTCTGGTCGGCGGGAATGGCCACCGCCTTGGCGGCGTCGATCACGTGCTCGACGTCGCCGTGCGTCACCTCCTTGTCGCGCACGCCGACTACGCCGTGGGAATTGAGGCTGCGTACGTGGCTGCCGGCGATGCCGGCGAACACCGAGTGGATCTCGCAGCCGGCCATGAGCTCGGCCTCCTCGACGGCGCGCTGGATCGACTGCACGGTGGACTCGATGTTGACCACTACGCCCTTCTTCAGTCCGCGGGACGGCTGCGAGCCGATGCCCAGCAGCTCGATCGAGCCGTCGGCACCCGCCTCGGCGACCAGTGACACGACCTTGGAGGTACCGATGTCGAGGCCGACGATCAGGTTGCGCTCGGAGCGTTTAAGCATTGCGGCCACCTTCCCTGCCAGCGGCATGCGGCGCGCTGCCGCGCCAGCCGATGGCAAACCCGTTTGTGTAGCGCATGTCGACGCAGGAGATTTCCTCGCCGCGCTCGGTGACGAGCTTCAGCGCGGCGCTCATGAACTTCTCGAACCTCTCGTCCACCTGACGCCTTCCCAGGCGCACGATGACGCCGTTGGAGAGATCGAACTCCCAGGAGCCGCGCGCATCGAGCCGCAGCGCCGTCATGCGCAGCCCCGCCTGCGTCAGCCGCCCGGCGGCGGCCAGATAGCGCTGCGCCACGACCGGCTCCTGGTCGGAGGGACCGGAGAGCTGGGCGAGCTCCGACGGAATGTGGCGCGAGTCCGCCGCGAACAGCTCGCCGCGCGAGTTGATCAGGCCCTGCTCGCCCCAGCGTGCGGCGGCGGTCTGCTCGATCACCAGCACATTGAGGCCGCGCGGCCAGGCGCGCTGCACGCTCACCGCGTCCACCCACGGAAGCGAGTGGATTGCGCGCCTGACGGCCGCGAGATCCACCGACAGGAGTCCGGCGCCGTACACCTCGCGCTTCACGACCCGCTCGACGTCGACGGGTGAGACACGCTGAAAGCTCCCCTCGACCGACACCGAGGCGACTTGCCTGTCGAGCGCCATGCCGAGCGCCGCCGCGGCGCCGCCCAGAGCGGCGAGCGCGCCAAGCACCGTCCCGAGGCGCCGCCAGTCGATCGTCGGCAGTCGCCACGAGCGCTCGGTCGGTCTGCGGCGGTTCTTCGTGCGTCTCATCTAGCTGCCCTTAGGGCCCGCGGGCGTCGCCGGGCGCCGCGCGAGGCTGGTCTCGAGTACCCGCCATGCGAGCTCGTCGAAGTCGATGCCGACCGCGCGCGCGGCCATCGGCACCAGGCTGTGACTCGTCATGCCCGGGATGGTGTTGATCTCGAGGAGCAGCGGGCGGCTGGTGCCGTCCATCATGAAGTCCGCGCGCCCCCAGCCCGAGGCGCCCGCGGCCTCGAAGGCGGCGAGCGCGAGGCTCGCCAGGTGCGCTTCGGCCGGAGCCGAGAGGCCCGAGGGGCAGAAGTAGCGGGTATCGTCGCGGAAGTACTTGGCTTCGTAGTCGTAGAACGTGCGCGGGGTCTCGATGCGGATCGAGGGCAGCGCCGCATCCTGCAGGATCGCCACCGTGTACTCCGCGCCGGTGATCCAGGGCTCGGCGAACACCAGCGTCTCGAGCGCGGCCGCGGCCGCGAAGGCGGCCGGAAGATCCTCGGCGCGGTCCACCTTGCTCATGCCGACGCTCGAGCCCTGGGTCGCGGGCTTCACGATGAGCGGCAGCTTCAGGCGCTCGAGCGCCAGGTCGAAGTCCTGCGGCCCGCGCAGCACGATGAAATCCGCGGTTGGCACCCCGCAGGAGAGCGCCAGGCGCTTGGTGCGCAGCTTGTCCATGCCGATCGCCGAACCCATCACGCCGCTGCCGGTGTAGGGAACGCCGAGGTACTCGAGCGCGCCCTGCAGCGTTCCGTCCTCGCCCCCGGGCCCGTGGAGCGCGATCCACACGCGTGCAAAGCGCCGCTTGCGCAGCTCGCTGAGCGCGACATCGCGCGGATCGAAGGCATGGGCGTCGACGCCGCGGCGCCTGAGGGCCTCGAGCACCGCGTTGCCGGTGAGCAGCGAGATCTCGCGCTCACTCGAGTCGCCGCCGAGCATGACGGCCACGCGGCCGAAGTCCTTCGGATTGCTGAGGCGCTTGACGAGCCCGGCGTTGTAGGTGAGGCGCATGGACTAGCTCCTCAAGGCACACGGATGTGCCCGCCGCCGCAGGTGGCGAGCGTCGAGCAAAAGCCGCGCCTTTTGCTCGACGCCGCGAGGGGAGCGACAGGGATGTTGCGATCCCGAGCAGGTCATACTATGCAACTCCCACGATGCGCACCTCGGGGTGCAGCGACACGCCGTGCACCCGCTCGACCGTCGCGCGCACGTGCTCGATGAGGCGTTCGAGGTCGGCGGCGCGCGCCGTGCCGTGGTTGATGAAGAAATTCGCGTGCTTGTGCGACACCGACGCAGCGCCGATGCGAAAGCCCTTGAGGCCCGCCGTCTCGATGAGGCGCGCAGCGTGGTCCCCCGGCGGATTGGTGAACACGGAGCCGCAGCTCCACTCTCCGATCGGCTGCGACTCCTTGCGCCGCGCCAGCAGCGCCTGTACCTCGCCGGCGTGCGCACCCGGGCGGAGCTCGAAGCCGAGCGTGGCGCCGACGAACCACTCCTGCGGCGCCGGCCCACTCACCGTGCGGTAGCCCACCCGGTACTCGGCCGCCTCGCGCACGCGCTCCTTGCCGTGGCGGTCGATGGTCTCGACCCTGAGCACGTGAGTCCAGGTGTCGCCGCCGAAGGCGCCGGCATTCATCGCGAGCGCGCCTCCCAGGGTGCCCGGGATGCCGGCGAAGAATTCCGCGGGTCCCAGACCCCACTTGATGCATTGCCGGGCGATGCGCGCACAGGCCACACCGGCTTCGGCGCGTACACCGCTCTCGCTCAAGCGTTCGAGTGCATCGAGCGTGCCGTGCGTCGAGATGACGACGCCCGGCAGCCCGCCGTCACGCACCAGGAGGTTGCTGCCGAGCCCGATCCAGTAGATGGGGACAGCGTCGGGGAGGCCACGCAGGAACGCGGCCAGCTCGGTACGGTCGCTCGGGTTGAAGAACACTTCGGCCGGCCCGCCCACGTGCCAGGAGGTATGGCGGCTCAGGGGCTCGTGCCGCCGCACGCGCGCGCTGAAAGCGGCGGCCACCGCGACGCTCATGACGCGCCTCCCGGGGGCAGGAGCGCCGCGAGCACCGCCGGCAGCCGGTGCGCGACGGCGTTGATGCTGCCGGCACCCATGGCGACGATGACATCGCCCCCCTTCACGAGGCCGCGCAGCGCCGCCGGCAACTCCTCGACCTTCTCCACGAACAGCGGCTCGAGCTGCCCGCGCCCGCGTACCGCGCGGCACAGGGCGCGGCCGTCCGCACCGGGGATCGGCGTCTCGCCCGCTGCGTATACCTCTGTCACCAGCAGCACGTCGGCGAGGCTCAGGACCCGGCCGAAGTCGTCGATGAGGTCGCGCGTGCGGGTGTAGCGGTGCGGCTGGAACGCGAGCACCACACGCCGTCCGGCGTAGCCCTGGCGCACTGCCTCCAGCGTCGCCGCCACCTCGGTCGGGTGATGCCCGTAGTCATCGATGACCGTCAGGCGGCCGACGGCAGTAGCGGCATCGCCGATGTGCTGCAGCCGGCGGTCGACGCCCTGGAAGCCCTCGAGCGCCCGCAGCATGGCCGCATCGTCGATGCCGAGCTCGGTGGCGACGGCGAGCGCGGCGAGCGCGTTGCGCACGTTGTGCGTGCCCGGGAGGTTCAGCGTGACGGCGAGCTGCGTACCGCCGGCGCGTACCACGTCGAAGCGGGTCTTGAGCCCCGCGGGAGCCACGTTGACTGCGCGCACGTCGGCGGCCGCGTCGAGCCCATACGAGAGGACCGGACGGCCGACCTCGCTCACGATGCTGCGCACCTCGGCGTCGTCCACGCCGAGGACCGCCAGACCGTAGAACGGCAGGTTGTGGAGGAAGTCGACGAAGCTCTGCTTGAGGAGCCCGAAATCGCCGCCGTGCGTGACGAGGTGATCGTTGTCGATGTTGGTGACGATCGCGATCAGCGGCTGCAGGTGCATGAACGAGGCGTCGCTCTCGTCGGCCTCCGCGACCAGGTAGCGTCCCGCGCCGAGCTGTGCGCCGCTCGCGGCACTCTTCAGCCTGCCGCCGATGACGAAGGTCGGATCCTCGCCACCCTCGGAGAGGATGCTGGCGAGCAGGCTCGTGGTAGTGGTCTTGCCATGGGTGCCCGCCACCGCGATCGAGTAGCGAAAGCGCATCAGCTCGCCGAGCATCTCGGCGCGCGACACGACCGGAATGCGCCTGCCGAGCGCCGCTTCGACCTCGGGGTTGCCGCGCGGCACCGCGCTCGATGCCACCACGACATCCGCGCCCGCGATGTTCGCCGCGGCGTGGCCGATGCTGATGCGCGCGCCGAGCGCCGCCAGGCGCTGCGTCACGGCGCTCGCGCGCGCGTCCGACCCCTGCACCGCGTAGCCGAGGGAGAGCAGCACTTCGGCGATCCCGCTCATGCCGCTACCGCCGACGCCGACGAAATGAATGGTGTTGATGCGGCGCATGCGGTCGCGGCGGTCGGGATTCGCGCGCCGCTCGACCGCGGGACGCTCGGGCACGGTGCGCCGCTCCATCATGCGGCCCTCACGAGCGCCAGGCACGACTCGGCGAGCTCGTCGGCCGCGCGCGGCGTGGCGAGCTGCCGGGCGCGCTCGGCCATGGCGAGGAGCTTGCCGCGCCCGGCGCACAACCGCTCGAGCTCGGCACCGAGCCGCTCGGCGGTGAGCTCGCGATCGGCAATGACCACCGCGGCGCTCGCACGTACCAGGTACTGCGCGTTGTGCGCCTGATGGTCATCCACCGCACCCGGAAACGGCACCAGCACCGCGCCGACGCCGGCCGCGGCCAGCTCCGAGACCGTGAGCGCGCCGGCGCGGCAGACGACCAGGTCCGCCCACGCGTACGCCTCGGCCATGTCCTCGATGAAGGGGCGCACGTCGGCGCGCACCCCGGCGCGCGCGTAGCTCGAGCGTCCCTCCTCCAGCCAGCGCTCACCCGCCTGGTGACGCACGTCGAAGGCCAGCTTCCCGGCCAGGCGCGCGAGCGCAAACGGCACCACCGTGTTGAGCCGCGCCGCTCCCTGGCTGCCGCCGAAGACCAGCAGCCGTATCGGCCCCGTGCGGCCCGCGAACCGTTCGCCCGGCGGCGCCACGGCGCTGATGTCACTCCGCACGGGGTTGCCGATGAGGCGGGCGTGCACATGGCGGCCGAAGCTGTCGGGAAATCCCTCGAGCACCACGCGCGCGAGGTGTGCAAGCACGCGGTTGGTGAGTCCGGCGACGGCGTTCTGCTCGTGGATGACGAGCGGCCGGCGCGTCAGCCAGGCGGCGACCCCGCCCGGGCCAGTGACGAAGCCGCCGAGGCCCACGACGACCAGCGGCCGATGGCGCCGCATGATCCTGAGTGCCTGCAGCAGCGCCATCGTCAGACGGAACGGAGCGGCGAGCCAGGCGAGCGCCCCCTTGCGGCGCAGTCCCGCGATCGATAGCCGCTCGAGCGGGATGCCCTCGGCCGGAATGAGGCGCGCCTCGAGCCCGCGCTCGGTACCCAGCCACACGACCTCGTGACTCCTCTCGCGCAGCAGGCGCGCGAGCGCCAGCGCCGGAAATACGTGCCCGCCCGTCCCGCCCGCCATGATGAGGATCGGCCCGCTCACAGGCCGCGCACCGTGGCCGAGCCGCGGCCCGCGGCGCTCGCCTCGTGATAGACGCGCAGCAGCAGGCCCACCCATGCGAGCGTCACCACCAGGCTCGAGCGTCCGTAGCTCATCAGCGGCAGCGTCAGTCCCTTGGTGGGCAGCACGCCCATGTTGACGCCGATGTTGATGAAGGTCTGGATGCCGACCCAGAGGCCAAAGCCCGCGGCGAGGTACGCGGGGAACTTGAGCCCGGCGTCCGAGGCGAGCCGCGCGATGTAAAAGGCGCGCCAGATGAGGATGAGAAACAGCCCGAGCGTCAGCACCACGCCGAGGAGTCCGAGCTCCTCGGCGAGCACCGCAAACAGGAAATCGGTATGTGCCTCGGGCAGGTAGAACAGCTTCTGCACGCTCTCGCCGAGGCCGACGCCGAGCCACTGGCCGCGCCCGATCGCGATCAGCGACTGCGTGAGCTGGAAGCCGCTGTGGTAAGGGTCGGCCCACGGATCGAGAAACGCCGTGAGGCGGCGCACGCGGTAGCTCGAGCCGAGGGCGAGCAGCGCGAAGCTGCCGGCGGCGAGCGCCATCATCGCGAGCACGTAGCGCAAGCGCGCGCCGGCCAGGAACAGGAGGGCGAAGCCCGCGGCGAACAGCACGGTCGCGGCGCCGAAGTCCGGCTCGACGACCAGCAGCGCCGCGGCGAGGGCGAGCAGCGCCAGCGGCTTGGCGAGCCCGGCCAGGCTCTCGCGCAGCTGCTCTTCGCGTCGCACGGCGTAGCTCGCCACGTATACCAGCACCAGCACCCGCGCGAGCTCCGAGACCTGGAAGTTGACGGCCGCGAAGTGCAGCCAGCGGCGGCTGCCGTTGGCCGCGTGTCCGAGGCCGGGTACCAGCACCAGCACGAGCAGGGTCAGCGCCACGGCGAGCAGCGGCGTCGACGCGCGCTCGAGCCACTCGGTGCGCATCGAAAAGATCAGCGCCGCGCACGCGAGACCTACCGC
>DASXKA010000168.1:0-34468 GCA_036497085.1 Steroidobacteraceae bacterium
TCCGCGAATAACGATCCCGGATGAAGATCCTGATCAGCAACGATGACGGCTTTCGCGCGGAAGGCATCCGCCGCCTGCGGGAGGCCCTGGCGACGCTGGCCGAAGTAACCGTCGTCGCCCCGGACCGCAACCGCAGCGGGGCGAGCAACTCACTCACCCTCGATGTGCCGCTGCGCGTCTACGAGTCCGAGCCCGGCGTGTACTTCGTGCCGGGGACGCCCACCGACTGCGTACACCTGGCGATCTCGGGACTGTTCGATTTCGAGCACGACATGGTCGTCTCCGGCGTGAACGACGGCCCGAACCTCGGCGACGACGTGCTGTACTCGGGGACCGTGGCCGCGGCGCTCGAGGGCCGTTTCCTCGGGCTCCCCACTATCGCGGTGTCGCTGTGTACCGGGGGAGCGGGGGGCGGGCATTTCGCGACCGGCGCCGAGGTCGCGCGCCTGCTGGTCGCGCAGCTTCTGAAGAAGCCGCTCGAGCCGGCCCTCATTCTCAACGTCAACGTGCCGGACGTGCCGACCTCCGCGCTGCGCGGCTTCCGCGCGAGCCGCCTGGGCTACCGCCACCGCTCCTCGGCCGTGATGCGAGCGCAGGATCCACGCGGCCGGCCCGTGTACTGGGTAGGACTGGCGGGAGCGGAGCAGGACGCGGGTCCGGGCACCGACTTCGACACGATCGCGCGCGGCCACGTGTCGGTAACGCCGCTGCACATCGATCTCACGCGCCACGGCGCGCTGCCCGCGGTCACTGCCTGGCTGGAAGGCGTTGATGACTGACCTGCGTATGACCGGGATCGGCATGACCTCGGCGCGCACACGCGATCGTCTGGTGCAGCGCCTGCGCGAGCAGGGCATCGCTAACCTCGCCGTGCTCGATCGGATCCGCAACGTGCCGCGCCACATCTTCGTGGACGAGGCGCTCGGCAGCCGCGCGTACGAGGACACGGCGCTGCCGATCGGCTTTGGGCAGACGATCTCGCAGCCCTACATCGTGGCGCGGATGACCGAGGCGCTGCTGCAGGGCGGGCCGGCCGGCGGCGGCCGGCTCGACAACGTGCTCGAGATCGGCACCGGCTGCGGCTATCAGACCGCGGTACTCGCGCCGCTCGTGACCCACCTGTACACGATCGAGCGCATCGAGCCACTCCTCGCGCGGGCACGCGAGCGGCTCAAGGAGCTCGGCGTCAGGAACGTGCGCTTCCGCCACGGCGACGGCTCCCTCGGGTGGAAGGCCCACGCGCTCTACGACGGGATCCTGGTGGCCGCCGCCCCGCTCACCGTCCCGGATGCGCTCCTTGGGCAGCTGAAAGTGGGGGGGCGGCTGATCGTGCCCTTAGGTCCCGAGGGCGAGCAGGAGCTCGTGCGCTTCACTCGCCGCGAGCAACGCATGGAGCGCGAGTCTCTCGGTGCCGTCGCCTTCGTGCCGCTACTCGGTGGCACGGCCTGAATGTCTGGACCTGGTCTCGGTCGCTGCCAGCTCAGAGATCCGTTCTTATGGCTGGTTGAGATATCACTCTCAAGATGTTGTTTAATATTAATTAATCTTCAGGAAAATCGCATCCAAACACCCTTATTGCAGGCGTTTTGCGGTGAAATCCGCGCGCGAGGCACGGCTGATGCGCGTGCCTGGGTGGAGAAAGTCCTTGCATGTCAAGGTGCTTGCACAGGCATCTGCGACCTGTTTACCATGCACGCCCTGTCTCTCAACGCCGACAGGTTCACCGGGAGGGCCATCCGCAGAAGGCACAGGGAGGAGGGAGTCGCAACAAGAGCAATAACAGTTCATCAAGAACAAAAAGAACAGTGCAATTGTTCGAGTCTGTCAGCTTCGAATGATTGTTTGGTTGGTTGAGCCTCCCCCTGTGTCTTCTGCCGATCGTCCGACTCCTACCGCAAAAACAGCCCTGCGGCCACGCGCCGCTCTTCCTGCACCAGCACATTGAACGTCCGGCACGCGGCGCCGAGCTGCATCGCCTCGAGGCCGACGCCGCCCTGCGCGAGCAGGGCGCGAATCTCAGCCGACGGGAACTGCTGAGTCGGACCGGTGCCGAGCACCACGAGCTCGGGGACGAGGGCGAGGAGTGCCTCGAGGTGCCGGGGGCGAAGCTCCGCAAAGCTCTGCGGTTCCCACAGCGTGATCAGGGTATCGGCGGTGACGATGCAGCTGCCGCGCACCGCGTGCTCGCCGATACGCACCTCGCTGTCCGAGTAGCCGCGGATCAGATTGACCGGCGCGCCGGGTTCGAGCGTGAACTTCACGAGCGGTACGATACTGCCCGTGCGCGAAGCCGTCATAGTCATTGCCGACCTGTACCTTCAATCGGGCGAGCTCGAGGGGGAGGTCGCCGCGCAGCCTGGCGCGCTCGCGGGGCTCGAGTACGCGGGGCGCTTCGGCGAGCGCGAGCGGCTCGCCGGCAGCTGGCGCGAATGGCTGGCGCGCTGGCTCGGCCGCGGCGATCTCGCCGGCGTGCCGGTGGCCGCGGTCGCGGCCGCCGCCGTGGCGCGCCGCACCGGGGACAGTGCTCGAGACGCCGCCGCTCGTGCAGGTGCGGAGGCGGCGACGCGCTGGATCGCAACGCCCGTCGAGCTCGTCGCGGGACTCACGCGGGTGCACCTCGACCGGCGTGGCATCGTGCGGCTCGCGCCCGATGAGCAGGCCGCGCTCGCCGAGGAGTTCCACCGTACCTTTGCCGCCTCGGGACTCACGCTCGAGCCGTTGAGCGACGGCCAATTCCTCGCCACTACCCCGGGCGTCGCTGCCGTCGCGACGACCGAGCCCGCGCGCTGCGCCGGCGGAGTGCTGGCGGTACCGCAGGGGCCCGCCGCCGCGCCACTGCTGCGACTCATCGCGGAGATCGAGATGTGGCTGCACGGCGCGGCCCTCACCCGCGCGCGCGCGGCGCGCGGGGCGCCGGCGATCACCGGGCTGTGGCTGTGGGGCGCCACCGGGGACAAGCTCTCCGACGCGTCAGCGCCTGGTACCGCCACCAATGGCAACCGGCACGGCGCGACGGCGGGCTTCGGCTCGGATGCATTCGTCGCGGGCCTGCTGCGTCTCAGCGGAGGCGTGCTGCGGCCGCTTGCGGCGGGGGGCGATGCGGTATTCGCCAGTCCGGGCACCGAGCGCGCCGTGGTGGTGGCCGAGCTGTCCGGTGCGCTCCCGCCTGAGCAGCCGTGGATCCTGTCCGCTGCGGCAGCGGCGTTCGATCGGCGCCTCGTCCGGCCGGCGGTTGCGGCACTCACGAGCGGCTCGCTCGAACGGCTCACGCTGATCGCGAACGACACCCGCGTCGCCCTCGGCAGGCGCAGTGGCCTGAAGCGCTGGCGCCGTCCGCGCGTGGGCCTCGGGGCATTCGCCTGAGGGTGCGCCGGACATGAGGCTTACTGTGGTACGACGCGAGTGCCGGGCGGAGGCGCAGCTGGCGGCGGGCCTGCACCCCGTGCTGGCGCGCGCCTATGCCGCGCGTGGGGTGCGAACGGCCGCCGACCTCGACACCTCGCTCGCGCGGCTTCTGCCGGTCGGCTCGCTTGAAGGGATTCCGGCGGCGGTCGAGCTCCTCCTCAAGCACCGCACCGGCGGCCGTGTGCTGGTGATCGGCGATTTCGACGCCGACGGCGCCACCAGCAGCGCCCTCATGGTGCGCGCGCTCCGCAGCCTCGGCTTCTCGGCCGTGGACTTTCTCGTGCCCAACCGCTTCGAGTTCGGCTACGGCCTGACACCGGAGATCGTGGCGCTGGCGGCGCTGCGCTCCCCGACGCTTATCGTCACGGTCGACAACGGCGTCTCGAGCCACGCCGGCGTCGCTGCCGCGCGCACCAGCGGGATCGACGTGCTGATCACCGACCATCATCTCCCGGGTGCCGAGCTCCCGGACGCCAACGTGATCGTGAATCCCAACCTCGCCGGCAGCCGCTTCGGCAGCCAGGCGCTCGCCGGCGTCGGCGTCGCCTTCTACATCATGGCCGCGCTCGAGCGGCACCTCGCGCAGGAGGAGCCGGGCGCAGCGCGCCCGCCGGTCGTGGCGCAGCTGCTCGATCTGGTAGCGCTCGGCACGGTGGCGGACGTGGTACCGCTCGATGCGAACAACCGGGTACTGGTGGCGCAGGGCCTGAAGCGCATCAGGGCCGGTCGTTGCGTCGCCGGGATCAAGGCACTGCTCACGATTGCTGCGCGCGGTGCCGCCGACCTCACGGCCGCCGACCTCGCCTTCGGCGTTGCGCCGCGCCTCAACGCCGCGGGCCGCATCGACGACATGACGATCGGCATCCAATGCCTGCTCAGCGACGATCCCGCCGAGGCACAGACGCTCGCGGTGCGGCTCGATGAGCTCAACGAGGAGCGGCGGGCGATCGAGGCGCGCATGCAGCAGGAGGCGCTCGCGGCCGTGCGCCGGCTCGCCGACCCCGGCCCCGGCGCACCGCAGCGCAGCGGGGTCTGCCTCTTCGATGAGAGCTGGCACCAGGGCGTCGTCGGGCTGGTCGCGAGCCGCGTCAAGGAGCGCGTGCGCCGCCCGGTGATCGCGTTCGCAGCCGCGGACCCCGCTACGCTGCGTGGCTCGGCGCGCTCGGTGCCGGGCGTCCACATCCGCGACGTGCTCGACTCGATAGCGGCGCGCCACCCGGGGCTCATCAGCCGCTTCGGCGGTCACGCCATGGCGGCGGGCCTCACGCTCGAGCGCCCCCGGCTCGATGAGTTCGCACGTGCCTTCGATGCGGAGGTGGCGCGCTGGACCGCCGGACGCGCCGGAGCGGACGCGGTCGAGACCGACGGCGAGCTGAGCATTGGCGAGATCGCGCTCGACACCGCCGAGGCGCTGCGCGCCGGAGGCCCGTGGGGCCAGGCATTTCCCGAGCCGTGCTTCGACGGCGTGTTCAGCGTGCGCAGCGCGCGTGTCATCGGCGAGCGGCACGTGAAGATGTGGGTCGAGCCGGAAGGGAGCGGCCGCACCTTCGATGCGGTCGTCTTCAACCACTTCGAGGAGGGCGCTGCCGGCGCGCTGCCCGAGGGGCGCGTGCAGCTCGTGTACCGGCTCGACGTCAACGAATACCAGGGCGAGCGCCGCCTGCAGCTGCTGGTAGATCACCTGCTGCCCCTCGCTCGCTGAAGTGACCGCGGCAGTGTTAGCATCGGGCCAGCACACCCGCAGGACGACCATGGAAGTCAATCAACTCAAGCGTCATCTCAAGGATCTCGGCGAGCGTATCGGCTCGCTACGGGGGTTTCTTTGAGTACGACCGCAAGCTCGAGCGCCTCGAAGAGGTCGGGCGCGAGCTGGAGGATCCGGCGGTGTGGTCCGACCCGGCGCGCGCCCAGGAGCTCGGGCGCGAGCGCGCCCGGCTGACGGGAGACGTCGGCGAGATCGACCGCGCCAGCCGTGGCATCAGCGAGGCGGCCGAGCTGCTCGCGCTCGCCGAGGCCGAGGGCGACGAGGGCGCCGCGCGCGATATCGAGCGCGACGCGCGGCGCCTCGAGGGCGAGGTGCGCCACCTCGAGCTCAAGCGCATGTTCCGCGGCGAGATGGATTCGCACAATGCCTTTCTCGACATCCAGGCCGGGGCAGGGGGCACCGAGGCGCAGGACTGGGCGCAGATGCTGCTGCGCATGTACCTGCGCTGGGGCGCGGCGCGCGGCTTTCGCTGCGAAGTCATCGACTCGAGTCCCGGGGAAGTTGCCGGTATCAAGAGCGCGAGCGTCGAGATGCAGGGCGAGTATGCCTACGGCTGGCTGCGCACCGAGACCGGCGTGCACCGCCTGGTGCGCAAGTCGCCCTTCGACTCCGGCAACCGCCGCCATACCTCGTTCGCCTCGGTATTTGTCTCGCCCGAGGTCGACGACGACATCGAGATCGATGTGAATCCGGCGGACCTCAGGACCGACGTGTATCGCTCCTCGGGCGCCGGCGGCCAGCACGTCAACAAGACCGAGTCGGCCGTGCGCATCACGCACCTGCCGAGCGGAATCGTGGTCGCCTGCCAGAACGAGCGCAGCCAGCACAAGAACCGCTCCACCGCGATGAAGATGCTGAAAGCAAAGCTCTACGAGCTCGAGGTCAACAAGCGCAACGCCGCCGCGCGCGTGCTCGAGGACTCGAAGTCGGACGTGAGCTGGGGCAACCAGATCCGCTCCTATGTGCTCGACCAGTCGCGCATCAAGGACCTGCGTACCGGGGTCGAGGTGGGCAACACCCAGGCCGTACTCGACGGCGATCTCGATCAGTTCATGGAGGCATCGCTCAAGGCGGGCGTATAGGCGCATGAAGAAGAACGGCGGCAACACCGGCGGCCCCGGGGGCGGCGATGACGGCAGCGACGAGAACAAGCTGATCGCCGAGCGCCGCGCCAAGCTTGCCGAGCTGCGCGGCGGCGCGCAGCCCGGCGGCGCGTTCCCCAACGACTTCCGGCGCGATGCGCTCGCGGGCGAGCTGCAGGCGGCTTACGGCGAGCGCAGCGGCGAGTGGCTCGAGGCCAACCCGACGCGGGTACAGGTCGGCGGCCGCCTCATGTTCAAGCGCGTCATGGGCAAGGCGAGCTTCGCCAAGATCGCGGACCGCACCGGCCAGATTCAGCTGTACCTGCAGCAGGAGTCGCTCGGCCCGGTCTACGAGGCGTTCAAGGGCTGGGACGTGGGCGACATCCTCGGCGGCAGCGGACTGCTGTTCCGCACCCGCACCGGCGAGCTGTCGGTGCGCGCCGATGAGCTGCGCCTGCTGGTGAAATCGCTGCGACCGCTGCCCGACAAGTGGCACGGGCTCGCCGACACCGAGACGCGCTACCGCCGGCGTTACGTCGATCTCATCATGAGCGACACGAGCCGCGAGGTGTTCCGCATCCGCGCGCGCCTCGTGCGTTACCTGCGCGACTTCCTCGACGCGCTCGATTTCCTCGAGGTCGAGACCCCGATGATGCAGCCGATCCCGGGCGGCGCCGCGGCGCGCCCGTTTCGCACGCATCACAACGCGCTCGATCTCGACATGTACCTGCGCATCGCGCCGGAGCTGTACCTGAAGCGCCTGATAGTCGGTGGCCTCGATCGCGTCTACGAGATCAACCGCAACTTCCGCAACGAGGGCCTCTCGACCCAGCACAACCCGGAATTCACCATGCTGGAGCTGTACCTCGCATGGGCCGACTACCGCGACATCATGGACTGGGTGGAGAAGGCGACGCGCGGACTCGCGGATACGCTCAACGGCACGCTCCAGCTCACCTACCAGGGCCGCCCCTACGATCTGGCGCAACCTTTCCGCCGCGTGACGGTCGAGCAGGCGATCGTCGACAGCAATCCGGGTATCGACCCGCTGTCGCTGCGGGACGCTACCTACCTGCGAAAGCGCTGCGAGCAGCTCGGCGTCGCTCATACCCGCGACGACGGCCCGGGGAAGCTCCAGATCGAGCTGTTCGAGAAGACCGCTGAGGCGCGGCTCCTCGACCCCACCTTCGTGTATGCCTATCCGCTCGAGGTCTCGCCGTTGTCGCGGCCCAACGATGCGGATCCGTTCATCGCCGACCGCTTCGAGTTCTTCCTCGCCGGGCGCGAGATCGCCAATGGATTCTCCGAACTCAACGATCCGGAGGATCAGGCCGAGCGCTTTCGCGCCCAGGCGGCGCGCAAGGAGAAGGGCGACGAGGAGGCGATGTTCTACGACGCCGACTACGTGCGCGCGCTCGAGTACGGCATGCCGCCGGCCGCAGGTTTAGGGGTCGGCATCGACCGGCTCGTCATGTTCTTCACCGACTCGCCCTCGATCCGCGACGTGATCCTGTTTCCGCACATGCGGCCGGAGGCCTAGCCAGGACCAGCGGGAGCAGAGCGCCGCTGCGCAGATGATGAGAGCTCATTCCGGCGCCGGAATCGCGACCGAGAAAGCACCGTCGGCACTCTGCGGCAGGCCGTCGTCGATCGAGTAGTAGTCGCCCTTGTCTGCGACGTGGATGTGACACGCGCTGAGTAACCCCGTGGCGCCGTCGAGCGTGCCGGCGGCGATGGAGATGTAGTCGCGGCCATCGCCCTGCCAGAAGAGCGTGGAACCGCAGCGGCCGCAGAAGGCGCGCCGGGCGCAGTCAGAGGATGCGTACCAGCGCAGCTCTTCCGCGCGCGTCAGCTGAAAGTCGCGGTGCCGCGCGGCGGTCGCCGCCATGAAATGGCCGGTACTGCGCCGGCACTGCGTGCAGTGACACAGCACCACGGGCCGCAGCCGGCCCGCGACTTCATAACGGACCGCTCCGCACAGGCAGCCGCCGGTGTGGGTGTCACTCCTCGGGGACTTCGTGATCGTGGCCATGGCTTACTCGGGCAGCTCGTAGGGCAGGGGTAGTTGGGTGGCGTCGAGACACGGAGCGCTTGCTGGCGCGGGGGCTGCGGTGCGCGGCTCGCCGGGTAGCGGCGCCACGGCCAGAAACTCGCAGCCGTCCGCGAGCCGCACCGCCTCGACGACGCGGAACGGGCGCCGGTCGGAGAGCTCGCCCGTGTCGCCCGGCTCGAGCTGCCGCGGCTCCGCGGTGCGAAAGCGCTGCAGACGGCGCTTGACCCGCCCACGGTAGTGAGCGCGTGCGATCACCTCCTGGCCGGCGTAGCAGCCCTTGTCGAAAGCGATCGCGCCGAGCACGTCGAGGTTCAGCATCTGGGCGACGAATTCCCCGGCGGTGGCCGCGTACACCTGTGGCTCGCCGTTCTCAATTGCGTGCCGCTGCCACAACGCAGGCGGCGCGCGCCCGTAGCCCGCGAAGGCTCCGGCGCCCTGTGCGCTGGCGGCCGGTGAGACGCTCAGCCAGCGCGCTGGGCGCTCGCCGACGCGCAGCACGAAGGATTCGCCGAGACGGGCGACCGCAGCCGTTGTGGCGGGCAGCTGCGCACCAAGCGGCACGGCGGGCGCGCCACCAGGCGCGGGGGTCGGCGCCGGAGCGTCCGCGTCTGCGGCGATCAACCCCTCGATGCGCCAGGCCGGGGAGTCGTCCGCGAGCTCGACCTTCGAGCGCAGTATGAACGCGCGGAGCCGAGTCACGACCGATGCGACCAGCTCGCGTGGCAGCAGGACGAGCACCTCGCCGGGTGCAGGCTCGAACAGCCGCGTGAGAGCGAGCACACGGCCCTGCGGATTGTGGTAACCGGCCAGCAGCGAGCGGGCCGCATCAAGCTGCGTCACGTCGTTGGAGAGCTGTCCCTGCAGGAATCCAACGACGTCGACGCCGCGCATGCGCAGCGCGCCAAGAGACTCGAGTGGCACCAGTTTCACTTGTGGGTACATGGGGTTGAGCGTTGTTTTTCCTTGGCTTTCCGTGGCCGGCATGCGCGAATTCTGGCAGACTAAATAAGTATGTCGACGTCGCAAAGCAAGAGGCCACCGCCTCCGCCTGCCCCTTCCGTTCCTTCCCCGCCCTACCGCCCAGTCGCTCCTGCTGTGATCCCGGGTCCGGCGCCCGCAGCGGCGCGCCCGCGCGAGCTCGGTGGCGCACCCGGGCCCGACCCAACGCGCTTTGGCGACTGGGAGAGGCACGGGCGCTGTATCGACTTCTAGCCTATGCCAGTCCGACCGCTCTCGCCGCACCTGTCGGTGTACAAGATGTCCCGGTACAGCCTGGCGACGTCGATCCTCAATCGTTTCGCCGGCGCCGGACTGTCCGTCGCGCTCGTGCTGCTGGTGTGCTGGCTGATGAGTGTGGCGGGCGGAGCGGGGAGCCAGGCGCGCGCCGCGCAGCTGCTGTCGCTTCCGGTAATGAAGCTCGTGTATGGCGCCGGCATCGCCGCCTTCTGCTATCACCTGGTGGCCGGCATCCGCCACCTCGTTTGGGACACCGGCCGCGGGCTCGAGCGCTCACAGTCGCAGAAGAGCGCTTACCTCGTGGTCGCCGTCAGCATTGCGCTGACGCTGCTCGTCGGCTACTGCGCCTTCGTGGTCAGGGGTCACGCGCCGTGAGCCTGCGCACTCCGCTGCGGCGCGTCCTCGGTGCGGGCTCGGCCAAGGAGGGCGTGCACCACTGGTGGCTGCAGCGACTGACCTCGGTGGCGCTGCTGCCGCTCACGGTGTGGTTCGTGGTGTCGTTGCTCGCGCTGCCGTCGTTCGATCATGCGACCGTCACGGCATGGATGAGAGAGAGCTGGACGGCGCTGCTCCTCATTCTTCTGGTGCTGGCGGCCACCTGGCATTCGCAGCTCGGGGTGCGCGTGATCGTGGAGGATTACGTGCCCGCGCCGGGCGCACGTACCGTGACACTCACCGCGCTCAGCTTCCTGCACGCCCTGCTGGCGACGGCCGGAGTATTCGCAGTTCTCAAGGTGGCACTCGGAGGCGGGGCGTGAGCGCCCCCCGCTTCATCGATCACACCTACGACGTCGTAGTGGTCGGTGCGGGCGGTGCCGGCCTGCGCGCCGCCCTCGGGCTCGCCGAGAGCGGCCTGTCGACGGCCTGCATCACCAAGCTCTTTCCGACGCGCAGCCACACGGTCGCCGCCCAGGGTGGCATTTCCGCGGCCCTCGGCAACATGGGCGAGGACGACTGGCGCTGGCACATGTACGACACCGTCAAGGGCTCCGACTGGCTCGGCGACCAGGACGCGATCGAGCTCATGTGCAAGGAGGCGCCGGCGGCGGTGATCGAGCTCGAGCACTACGGCGTACCGTTCTCGCGCACCGAGACCGGGCGCATCTACCAGCGGCCCTTCGGCGGCATGACCACGCACTTCGGCAAGGGCATTGCGCAGCGCACCTGCGCCGCCGCCGATCGCACCGGCCACGCGATGCTCCATACGCTCTATCAGCAGTCGCTCCGTCACGCCGCGACCTTCTTCGTCGAGTACTTCGCCATCGATCTCATCATGCAGGACGGCGCGTGCCGCGGGGTGGTGGCGCTCGATCTCGCGGAAGGCACGCTGCACCGCTTCCGCTCGCACGTCACCATCCTCGCAACCGGCGGCTACGGCCGCACCTACTTCTCGTGCACCTCGGCCCACTCCTGCACCGGAGACGGCAACGCGATGGTGCTGCGCGCCGGGCTGCCGCTGCAGGACATGGAGTTCGTGCAGTTCCATCCCACGGGCATCTACGGTGCCGGCTGCCTGATCACCGAAGGAGCGCGCGGTGAGGGCGGCTACCTCACGAACTCCAAGGGCGAGCGCTTCATGGAGCGCTACGCACCGAACGCCAAGGATCTCGCCTCACGCGACGTAGTGAGCCGGGCGATGACGGTCGAGATCCGCGAGGGCCGCGGCGCCGGTCCGGAGCACGACTACATCGAGCTGCATCTCGAGCACCTCGGGGCAGACGTGATCCACGAGCGGCTGCCGGGGATCACGGAGACGGCGCGCATCTTCGCCGGCGTCGACGTGACGCGTGAGCCGATTCCGGTGCAGCCTACGGTGCACTACAACATGGGCGGCATACCCTGCAACCATCGCGCCGAGGTGGTGTGTCCTAAGGACGGCAATCCCGACTGCGTCGTGCCGGGGCTGATGGCAGTCGGTGAGGCGGCCTGCGTTTCGGTACACGGCGCGAACCGCCTGGGGAGCAATTCGCTGCTCGACCTGGTGGTCTTCGGCCGTGAAGCGGCGCGGCGCTGCGTCGAGATCGTCGAGCCCGGGAGCTCGCACCGGCCGCTGGCCGCGGATGCCGGGGATGCGGCCGTGGCGCGCCTCGAGCGGCTGCGCGGGGCGAACGGCTCGCGCGGCACGGCGGCGATCCGCGTCGAGATGCAGAAGACGATGCAGCTCGATGCCGCGGTGTTCCGCACCGGTGAGAGCCTCGCGCAGGGACTCGAGCGTATCGGCCAGACCTTCGAATCCTTCGCCGACGTGCGCATCAGCGACCGCTCGCTCATCTGGAACACCGACCTCATCGAGACCCTCGAGCTCGAGAACCTGCTGCTGCAGGCGACCGCCACCATCCATTCAGCGGCCAACCGCACCGAGAGCCGCGGCGCGCACGCGCGCGAGGACTACCCGCAGCGCGACGACCGGGACTGGATGAAGCACACGCTGGTGTGGGTCGAGGAACCGAAGCGCGTGCGCTTCGACTACCGCCCGGTGCACCTCAACACGCTCACCGCTGAGGTGGAGTCGATTCCGCCCCGGGCGCGCACTTACTGAAGGACGCAAGCGCATGGCTGAGTTCCGGCTGCCTCAGAATTCGCGCCCGGTGCCGGGCGTCACCCACCGGGCTGCGCCCGGCGTGCCCGAGCGGCGCACGCTGCGCATCTACCGCTACGACCCCGACAGCGGCGCCAATCCGCGCATCGATGTCTTCGAGATCGACGCCAGAACCCTCGGGCCCATGGTGCTCGATGCTCTGATCCAGATCAAAGCGTCGCTCGACTCCTCGCTCACCTTCCGCCGCTCGTGCCGCGAGGGCATCTGCGGCTCATGCGCGATGAATATCGACGGCATCAACCGCCTCGCCTGCACCACTTCCATGCACGATCTCGGCGCCGAGATCCGCATCTACCCGCTGCCGCACCTGCCGGTGGTGAAGGACCTGGTGGGCGACCTGAGCGGTTTCTACGCGCAGTATGCGGCGGTCAAACCCTGGCTGCAGGCGCGAACCCCGGCACCCCCCGATCACGAGCGGCTGCAGAGCAAGGAGGAGCAGGAGCAGATAGACCGGCCGGCGGGCTGCATTCTGTGCGCCTGCTGCTCGACCGCCTGCCCGAGCTACTGGTGGAACAGCGAGCGTTTCCTCGGTCCGGCGGCACTGCTGGCCGCGTACCGCTGGATCATCGACAGCCGCGACGAGGCGACCGGCGAGCGGCTCGATGAGCTCGAGGATCCCTTCCGGCTGTACCGCTGCCACACCATCATGAACTGCACCGATGTGTGCCCCAAGGATCTCAATCCGGCCAAGGCGATCGCGGAGATCAAGAAGATGCTGGTCGAGCGCCATGGTTGAGGCGGGGGATCCGGGGAGGCTGCTGTGGCGCTGCCGGCGCGGCATGAAGGAGCTCGACGTGATCCTCGAGCGTTTCGCGCGCGCGGGACTTCCACGGGCTTCGGCGGCGGAGCGGGAGGCATTCGAGCGGCTGCTCGGCCTGCCGGACCCCCTGCTGGCCGGCTATTTCCTCGGGAGCGAGCGTCCGGCCGACCCCGAGCTGCGCGCGCTCGCAGACCGCATCCGCTACTTATGTCACAGTTCTCCGGTATGCTGAACTTTTACAGAGGGTCACAGTCTATCCAGCGCGTAGCGTGGCGGCCCTCTTGTGCCAGGTTAGAGGGGCGCGCATGGGCGCCGATGCGAGTGATCTGAGCCTGGTGCGCCGCGTGCAGCGGGGTGACAAGGGGGCGTTCGATGCGCTGGTCCTCAAGTACCAGCACAAGCTCGTCAAGCTGGTCATGCGCTACGTGCGCAACCCGGCGGAAGCGGAGGACATTGCCCAGGAGGCATTTATCAAGGCCTACCGCGCCCTGCCTCAGTTCCGCGGCGACAGCGCCTTCTACACCTGGCTGTACCGCATAGCGATCAATACCGCCAAGAACGCCGTAGTGTCCCGCGACCGCAGCCCGATCGAATACAACATCGACCGCAACAACGAAGAGTCGTATGACATGCAGAGCCGCATGAAGGATTCCGAAACCCCCGAGGCGCTGGTGCTGACCGAAGAGATCCGCTCGATCGTCAATGGCGCCATCGAGGCGCTGCCCGAAGACCTGCGCACGGCGATCGTGCTGCGCGAGCTCGAGGGGCTGTCGTACGAGGAGATCGCCGCCGCCATGGACTGTCCGGTGGGGACGGTGCGCTCGCGGATCTTCCGCGCCCGCGAGGCGATCGACCGGCGGCTGCGGGAAGTGTTCGAGGGCGGCCTGGGCCGTACCGAGGAGCTGGGATGAACGAAGAGCTCGACAGCCAGTTATCCGCCATGTTCGACGATGAGCTGGCGACCGCCGAGTGCGAGCTGCTCGCCCGCCGCCTGTCGCGCGACACTGAGCTCCGGGCCCGTTGGGAGCGTTATGCGGTGATCGCCGCGGCGATTCGCGCCGAGCGCGGCGTACGGCTGAACGCCCGCGTCGCCCGGCGCGTGAGCGTGATCGTGGGTGCCGAACCGGCCCTGGCGGCGGCAGCCGCGTCGGGGCACGCGCCGCGACGCTGGCTGCGCCCGGTAGCCGGCGCCGCCGTTGCCGCCAGCGTCGCCGCGGTCTCGATCCTGTGGCTGCGTGGACACACGGTGCCGGGCGCGGTGGTGGCTGCACCCGAGCTGGCCGCCGTGCCCGCGAGCCGGGTCACCGCACCCGCCGTCGTGCGCGCCGCGGCGCGCACGGCCGGCCCCGATAGCTACGTGGTGCCGCCGGCCACGCGCGGTGCTACGGCGATCGTGCCAGCCACCGAGCTCGCCAACTATGTGGTGGCCCACAGCACGTTCAGCCCGCCCGTCGCCCGCCGGAACCTGCTCTCCTCGTTCATGACGAGTGAGCCGGGGGCAGCGGGTCCGATCGCGCTCTCCACGGACGGCGCACAGGATCCGCCGCGCGATGCCAAGGGCAGCGCGCAGTAACGAGCGCCTGCGCGCGCTCGCGCTCGCCTGGGCGGTGGCGGCCGCCGGTGCGCTCGCGGCGTTGGAGCCGGTGTGCGGCTATGCCGCGGAAGGCGATTCCCCGGCCCGCAAGGCCGCCCCGGCGGCGACTCCGGCCGAATGGCTCGAGCGCATGAACCGGGCGCTCACGAGGCGCAACTACGACGGCACTTTTTCCCACTGGCAGGGTGGCACGGTCGAGACGCTGCGCATCATCCACCGCCTGCAGGACGGGCAGGTGGCCGAGCGCCTGGTGTCGCTCGACGGCTCGGGCCGCGAGTTCATCCGCAACGGCTCGAGCCTCGCCTGCTACCTCCCCGACCGACGCACCGTACTGGTGGAGCAGCGCCCGGCGCAGGAATCGCTGGTCGGCTTCCCGGCCGTCGACAGTCAGGCCGCGAGCCTCTACGACATCCGCGAGCTCGCGCGCATGCGTCTCAACCGGCGCGATACCCACGTCATCTCGGTCTCACCCCGCGACGAGTTCCGCTACGGCTACCGGCTGTGGATCGACGATTCCACCGCCATGCCGATCAAGACGCAGCTGTGCGACTCCGATGGCCATGTCATCGAGCAGCTCGTGTTCGGCAGCCTGACGATGCAGGCGCACATTCCCGACTCGGAGTTTCGCCCCGAGGTCTCGACCGACGGCTTTCAATGGCTGCGCAACGATGCGGCGCCGCTCGCCGCCGCGCCGGCCTCCGCTGCCGTGTGGCGCGCGCTCAAGCTCCCGCCCGGATTCCGCATGATGATGCGCGGCCCGCAGACGCTGCCCGGCTCGACCGCGCCGGTCGATCACCTGGTGTTCAGCGACGGACTCGCCTCGGTATCGGTATTCGTCGAAACGGGTGGTGCCGCGGGACCGGGCGGGGTCGCCGAGGTGCGCTCGGCGCGCGTCGGCTCTTCCTCGGCATTCTCGACGGTGAGCAACGGCTACAAGATCACGGCCGTCGGCGAGGTTCCGCCGGCGACGGTGCGTTTCATCGCCACGCAGGTCAGGGCCGAAACGGCGGCGACGCCGGCAGCGACTGCCACGCCAGCAGCGGCGACGACGCCCGCGGCCAGCCGCCGCTGACGCCATGCCTGCGCCGCCGGCACCGGCCGCGCGCCTGACGCTGGTGCAGCGCCACGACTGCGGGTTGTGCGAGACCATGCTCGAGGAGCTGACGGCGCTCGCCCGCACGCTCAGCCTGCCACCCATCGAGCTCGTCGACGTCGATTCCGACCCGCAGCTCCTGCGCCGCCACGGCGTCGACGTGCCGGTACTCCTGCTCGACGGTACGGTGGTGTGCCGCCACCGCCTCGACGCCGCCGAGCTCGCGCGGCTGCTGCGGCCGCAGCCGTCGGCCGCCGGCTCACCATAAGGCGCCGCCCCGGGCCGCCGCCCGGCCAGCCATAACCTGCAAACTTCCCTATAATCCCGCCCGCCGCTGGACTTGGCCACCGGCGTGGGTCCCCGTCAGTGGCTTCCCCGATTCATGCGGCACATACGTAACTTCTCCATCATCGCGCACGTAGATCACGGCAAATCGACGCTCGCCGATCGGTTCATCCAGCTGTGCGGGGGACTCGCAGACCGCGAGATGCAGGAGCAGGTGCTCGACTCCATGGACCTGGAGCGCGAGCGCGGTATCACCATCAAGGCGCAGAGCGTCACGCTCTACTACAACGCCCGGGACGGCGAGCGCTACCAGCTCAACATGATCGACACCCCGGGGCACGTCGACTTCTCCTACGAGGTGTCGCGCTCGCTGGCGGCCTGCGACGGGGCGCTGCTGGTCGTGGACGCTTCCCAGGGTGTGGAGGCGCAGAGTGTCGCCAACTGCTATACGGCGACCGAGCAGGGACTCGAGGTGCTGCCAGTCATCAACAAGATCGACCTGCCGTCGGCGGATCCCGAGCGCGTGAAGCGCGAGATCGAGGAGATCATCGGCATCCAGGCGGCGGATGCGATGGGGGTGAGCGCCAAGACCGGCGACGGGGTGGCGGAGCTCCTCGAGGTGCTCATCCGGCGCATTCCCGCCCCGCGGGGCGACGGGGCCGCGCCGCTGCAGGCGCTCATCATCGATTCCTGGTTCGACAACTACGTGGGCGTGGTGTCGCTGGTGCGCGTCGTCAACGGGAGCTTGAAGAGCGGCGACAAGATACGCGTGGTCTCGACCGGGCGCAGCCACTACGTCGACCGCCTGGGCCGCTTCACGCCCAAGGCGGTGGTGGAGGAGAGGCTCGCCACCGGGGACGTCGGCTTCGTGGTCGCGGGCATCAAGGAGATCGACGGGGCCCCGGTGGGGGACACCATCACGCTGGAGAACCGTCCGGCGGCCGCGCCGCTCCCGGGCTTCAAGCAGATCAAGCCGCGGGTGTTCGCCGGGCTGTTCCCGGTGAACTCCGAGGACTACGAGAAGTTCCGCGACGCGCTCGCCAAGCTGCGCCTCAACGACTCGGCGCTGCACTACGAGCCGGAGGTCTCCGGCGCCCTCGGTTTCGGCTTCCGCTGCGGCTTTCTCGGATTGCTGCACATGGACATCGTGCAGGAGCGGCTCGAGCGCGAGTACGAGCTCGAGCTCGTCACCAGCGCGCCCACCGTGGTGTACGAGGTAGCCAGCACCGACGGCGCGGTCAAGTACGTCGACAACCCCGCCAAGCTCCCGCCCGCGGACGAGATCGAGGAGCTGCGCGAGCCGATCATCGTCGCCAACATTCTGGTGCCCCCGGATCACGTGGGTGCGGTGCTCAAGCTCTGCAACGACAAGCGTGGCACGCAGAAGAAGATGCTGTACCTCGGCACCCAGGTATCGCTGCAGTACCTGCTGCCGCTCGCCGAGGTGGTACTCGACTTTTTCGACCGCCTGAAATCCGCGAGCCGCGGCTACGCCTCCTTCGACTACGAATTCAGCCATTTCCAGGCCGCGCCGCTCGTCAAGCTGGACATCCTCATCAACGGCGACAAGGTGGACGCGCTCTCCATCATCGTCCACAAGGACAACGCCTATCAGCGCGGCCGCGAGCTCGTCGATAAGATGCAGGAGCTCATTCCGCGGCAGATGTTCGAAGTCGCCGTGCAGGCGGCGATCGGCAGCGCCGTCATCGCCCGCGCCAGTGTCAAGGCGCTGCGCAAGAACGTGCTCGCCAAGTGCTACGGCGGCGATGTCACGCGCAAGCGCAAGCTGCTCGAGAAACAGAAGGAAGGCAAGAAACGCATGAAACAGCTCGGACACGTCGAGATCCCGCAGGAGGCGTTCCTCGCGGTGCTGCAGGTCGGGCGCAAACACTAGGCCCGTCATGACAAACCTGATGCCGCTCATCGTGGTCCTCTCCTGGCTCGCCGTGCCGGTGGCCCTCGTCTGCATCGTCGATGACTGGCTGCTGCGGCCGCGGCGCACGCCGACCGTCGCCGACGCGCCGCTCATGAAGCTGCTCTATTGGGTGCTGCCGCTGCTGATCGGCGCCGCCGTGCTGCGCCTGCTGCTCGCCGAGCGGCTCGACTTCAGCGCCGTGCTGCTCGCCATCACCGTGGTGACGGGAATCGCCTGGGGCTTCGACGTCTGGGTGCTCGCTCCGCAGCGCGCCGCCGCCGCCCGTGCCGCCGGCCGCGATCCGGCCACCATCGCCGAACCCGGCACGGTCGACTACGCGCGCAGCTTCTTCCCGGTGGCGCTGGTGGTGCTGGCGCTGCGCTCCTTCGTGTTCGAGCCGTTCCGCATCCCGTCGGATTCCATGATGCCGACCCTGCTCGACGGCGACTTCATCATCGTCAACAAGTACGCCTACGGTCTGCGCCTGCCGGTGCTCAACCGCAAGCTCGTGGCGACCGGCGAGCCGCAGCGGGGCGACGTGGTGGTGTTCCGCTACCCGCTCGACCCCAGCACCAATTTCATCAAGCGCCTGGTGGGGCTGCCGGGAGACCACGTCGAGGTGCGCGACAACCGCATCGTCATCAACGGCAAGCCGGTCAGCTTCACCATCGACGGCAGGTACAACGATGGCTGCTACCTGAACATGGCGCAGGCCACAGAGCAGCTTGGCGCCCACGAGCACCAGGCGATATTCTGCCCGGTGGCCATCGACCGCGCGCCGCTGCTGCCGGCGTGCAACCGCAGCGGCTTGCGCGGCTACGTGTGCGGCGACGACGACGCCCCGGGGTTCCTGCGCACCGCGGCGTGGGCCGGGGAGGTGCCTGCGGGGCAGTATCTGATGATGGGCGATAACCGCGACAACAGCGACGACGGGCGCTCGTGGGGCTTCGTGCCCGAGGAGAACCTGGTCGGCAAAGCGACCCGGATCTGGTTCAATTGGGATCCGCACCGCGCAGGGGGCCCCCTGTGGGGCCGGATCGGCACGGCGATTCGCTGAGGGGAGTTGCTTCGATGCGCTTCAGGCAAAGGGGGATTACGTTCATCGGCTGGCTGTTCCTGCTGGCGCCGCTGGCGGTCGTCGGCTACGCCGGCCTGCGGCTCGCGCCCGTGTATCTCAACTACATGAAGGTGGTGCGGGCACTCAATCTGGTGGCGAGCGACGCCAACGGCAATGCCGACCCGAGGGCGATCCGCGCCACCATCGACAAGCACTTCGAGATCGACATGGTCGACTACCCCACCTCGAAGGACATCAAGGTCACCCGCAGCGGGACCGGGTGGGACGTCGAAGCCTCCTACGACGATGAGGCGCCGCTGTTTGCCAACATCTCCCTGCACGTGGTCTTCGACAGGACCGTGCACACCGGTGGCGCGGGCGGTCCCTAGCCGCGTCGGAGTGCGCACGGGCGACATGACCGCCGCCGGTGGCGAGCAGGATCGCTGGCTGCGCCAGACGCTCGGCTACCAGCCGCGCGACACCGCCCTGTTCGCCGCCGCGCTCACCCATCGCAGCGCCCCTGGGCCCAACAACGAGCGCCTGGAATTCCTCGGGGACGCGGTGCTCAACCTCGTCGTCGCCGACCTTCTCTACGGCAGCTTCCCGCGTGCGGCCGAGGGGGACCTGAGCCGCCTGCGCGCCCGCCTCGTGAGCCGCGAGCCGCTCGCGGAAGTGGCCGCGGCGTTGAGGCTCGGCGAGGTACTGCAGCTCGGCTCGGGGGAGCTGAAGAGCGGCGGTTTTCGCCGCCAGTCGATCCTCGCCGATGCGCTCGAGGCGGTGTGCGGGGCGCTGTTTCTCGACGGGGGACTGCCCGCCGCCGCGCAGGTGATCAGCCGACTCCTCGGCCCGCGGATCGCCGCCCTCCCCGATCCGGCGACCCTCAAGGACGCCAAGACCCGGCTGCAGGAGTACCTGCAGGCGCGCAGCCTCACGCTGCCGCGCTATGAGGTGGAGGGCATCGAGGGCGACGCGCACGCCCAGACCTTCCGCGTCAGCTGCGAGGTGGCGGCCCTCGGCCGCCGGGTACACGGTGGCGGCTCGAGCCGCCGCCGCGCCGAGCAGGAGGCCGCCGCGCGCATGCTGCTCGAGATCGGAGCGGACGCGGCCGCGGACTCTCGCCCGTGAGCACAGCCGTGCCCGCGCCGTTTCGCAGCGGCTTCGCCGCGCTCGTCGGACGGCCGAACGTCGGCAAGTCGACGCTCCTCAACGCGCTGGTTGGAGCTAAGCTCAGCATCGTGACGCCGCGCCCTCAGACCACCCGGCATCGCATCGTCGGCATCGCCAACCTCCCCAGCGCGCAGATCGCTTTCGTGGACACACCGGGGCTGCACCGCGCCGGTCGCCGCGCGCTCAACAAAGCCATGAACCGCACGGCCAGCGCCGCGCTCGAGGATGCGGACCTGGTGGTGCTGGTGGTGGAAGCCCTGCGCTGGGTCGAGGGTGACGAGCTGGCGCTCGGGCGCATCGCCCGCGCGAGCCGCCCGGCGATCCTCGCGGTGAACAAGATCGACCGCGTGCGCCCACGCGCGCGGCTGCTGCCATACCTCGCGACGCTCACCGGCCGGCATGACTTCCGTGCCATCGTGCCGGTGTCGGCGCTCGCGGCGGACAACGTCGCGGAGCTGCGCGACACGATCGCCGCGCAACTGCCGGAGTCTGCGCCGCTGTTTCCCGCGGACACGCTGACCGACCGCGGCATCCCGTTCCGCATCGCGGAGACGATCCGCGAGAAGCTGACTCTCGAGCTCAATCAGGAAGTGCCCTATGGCATCGCCGTCGAGGTGGAGCGGCTCACCGACGAGCCGCAGGAGCAGCTCACCGTCGACGCGGTGGTCTGGGTGGACCGCGAGGGGCAGAAGCCCATCGTGATCGGCGCCCGGGGCGAGCGCCTGAAGCGCGTCGGCCGCAGCGCGCGCCTGGCACTGAATGAGCTGCTCGGACGGCGCGTGCACCTCAACCTCTGGGTCAAGGTGCGCGAGAATTGGGCCGACAACGCGCGCGCGCTCAAGCAGCTGGGGGTCGAATGACCGGGAGTCCACGCCGCATCGAGCTGACGCCCGGCTACCTCCTGCATCACCGCCCGTGGCGCGACACCAGCCGCATCCTCGAAGTGCTGACGCGCGAGCACGGGCGCCTCACGCTGTTCGCGCGCGCCGTGCGCGGACCTGCTGCGCGGCTCGCTCCGGTGCTGCAACCCTTCTGGCCGCTGCTGCTCTCGTGGAGCGGGCGTGGCGAGGCGCCGCAGCTGACGCACGCCGAGCGCGCCGACGGCTCGGGACCGCTGCCGCCCGCGTGCGTCATGGCGGCGTTCTATCTCAACGAGCTCCTCCTGAGGCTCACGACGCGGCACGACCCGCTGCCGGCCCTGTTCGATCACTATCACACCACCCTCGAGCGGCTGCGCTGCGCAACGGCGCTCGAGCCGGTGCTGCGCGTCTTCGAGCTGCGCCTGCTCGAGCTCGTCGGCTTCGGGCTCGAGCTCGAGGCGGAGGCGGGAAGCGGGGTGCCACTCGCCGCGGACGGTTATTATCGGTTCCGCCCCTCCCAGGGGCTGGTACGCGCGCACGCGCACGACGCCGGCGCACTCGCCGGCGCCTCGCTGATCAGCCTGCGGGAGGAGCGCTTGAGCGGGACGCGCGCGCTCGAGGACGCGCGGCGGCTGCTGCATGCGGCGCTCGCCGCCTGCCTCGAGGGGCGCCCGCTCGCGACGCGCGCGGTGGCGAGATCCCTGGTGAGAAAGGCGGCGCAGTCATGAGTGGTTTCATTGCCCTCGGAGTCAACATCGATCACGTGGCCACGCTGCGCCAGGCGCGCCGCGCCCGCCAGCCCGATCCGGTGCACGCCGCGCTCGCGGCCGAGCAGGCCGGCGCCGACGGCATCACGCTGCACCTGCGCGAGGACCGCCGCCACATCCAGGACCGCGACGTGCGCGCGCTGCGCAGCCTGCTGCAGACGCGCATGAATCTCGAGATGGCGGTCACGGATGAGATGCTGGCCATCGCCGCCGAGGTACGGCCGGGCGACTGCTGCCTGGTGCCGGAGAAGCGCACCGAGCTCACCACCGAGGGCGGACTCGATGTCGCCGGCCAGGTGGCACGGATCCGCGCCGCGGCGGCCGCCCTGGGCGGCGCGGGCATCCGCGTCGCGCTGTTCATCGATCCCGAGCCCGCGCAGATCGAAGCGGCCGCCGCCAGCGGCGCGCCCGCGGTCGAGCTGCACACCGGGGCGTACTGCGATGCCACCGCAGGGGGTCGGGCCACCGAGCTCGAGCGCCTGCGCGCCGGGGCCCGGCTCGCCGCCCGGCTGGGACTCGAGGTGCACGCCGGCCACGGCCTCGACTACCACAACGTGCAGCCGATCGCCGCGATCGGCGAGATGGTCGAGCTCAACATCGGTCATGCGATCGTGGCGCGCGCACTGTTCACCGGGCTCGCGGCCGCGGTGCGCGACATGAAGGCCCTCATGCAGGCGGCGCGCACATGATCTTCGGCATAGGAGTCGACGTGCTCGAGGCGGCGCGCATCAAGCGCACCCTCGAGCGTTTCGGCGACCGCTTCGTCGAGCACCTGCTGCTGCCGGAGGAGCAGGCACAGCTCGCGCGCACCCAGCGCCGCGAGCGCTTTCTCGCCATGCGCTTCGCGGCCAAGGAGGCGATCGTCAAGGCCATGGGGACGGGCTTCGCCCACGGCATGTGGATCCGCGACGTGGGCGTGGTGCAGAACGCCTGGGGCAAGCCCGAGGTGGTGTTCTCCGCGCGCGGCGAGCGGGTGCGCCGTGCGCTCGGCGTGGGTGAGGCGCACGTGACGCTCACCGACGAGGCGGGTCTGGTGGTGGCGGTGGCGGTGCTGCTCAGGGCGGCATGAACACCCTGGTGTTCGACATCGAGACCGTGCCGGACGTTGACTTCGGCCGCCGCCTCTACGACCTCGGCGCGCTCCCTGACGCGCAGGTCGCCAAGGCGATGTTCGCGCTGCGCCGCCAGGACCGTGGCGGGGATTTTCTGCCGCTCGAGCAGCAGCGCGTGGTGGCCATCTCCTGTGCATTGCGCAAGGGCGATGGCTTCACGCTCTGGAGCGTCGGCGAGGCAGCGGCCAGCGAGGGCGAGCTGGTGCAGCGCTTCTTCGACGGCATCGCGAAGTTCACCCCCGACCTCGTGTCCTGGAACGGCTCGGGCTTCGATCTGCCGGTGCTGAATTACCGCGCGCTGCTCTGGGGAGTGCAGGCGCCGCGTTTCTGGGAGACGGGTGAGGGCGAATCCGAGTTCCGCTACAACAACTATCTGCAGCGCTTCCATTGGCGACACACCGATCTCATGGACGTGCTGTCGGGCTTCAGCTCCCGCAACCGCGTCTCGCTCGCCAACATGGCGTGTTTACTCAAGCTCCCCGGCAAGCTCGGCTTCGGCGGCGACCAGGTGTGGGAGGCCTACCAGCGCGGCGACCTGGTCGGGATCCGCCGCTACTGCGAGACCGACGTGCTCAACACCTATCTCATCTACCTGCGCTTCGAGCAGTTGCGCGGGCGGCTGGCGGGCGCAGGCTATCGCGAGGAAGTAGCGCGCGTGCGAGCGTTCCTGAGCGCCTCGAGCGAGCCGCATCACGCGCAGTTTCTCGCCGCCTGGACCGAGGTCGTGTGAGAGCGACTGCCCCGGGCGCGCCGGCCGAAGAGGTCGCTCTGGTCACCGGACTCACCCACGAAGGCGAGGGCGTCGTACGCGGCGGCAAGACGGTGTTCGTGCCAGGCGCGTTGCCCGGGGAGCGCATTCGGCTGCGCCGCACGCGGCGTCATCGCCAGCACGACGACGGCGCGCTGCTCGAGGTGCTCACGCCCGCGGCGGAGCGCGTCGTGCCGCGCTGCGCGCATTTCGGGGTTTGCGGGGGCTGTGTGCTGCAGCACCTCGCCCCCGCGGCGCAGCTCGCCGCCAAGGAGGGCGAGCTCAGATCGACGCTCGAGCGGGGGGCGCGCGTCGCGCCACGGCGCTGGCTCGAGCCCCTGACGGGGCCGGTGTGGGCTTACCGGCGCCGCGCGCGCCTCGGCGCAAAATTCGTCTTCCGCAAGGACCGCGTCGTGGTCGGCTTCCGTGAGCGCGCGGCGCCCTACGTTGCGGACCTCGCCGGCTGCGAAGTGCTCGCCAGCCCCGCGGGCGCACTGATCGGCCCGCTCGCATCGCTCCTCACGGCTCTCGCGATCCGCGAGCAGGTGCCGCAGATCGAAGTGGCCGTGGCCGACAACGCGACCGCGCTCGTGCTGCGCACTCTGGCCGAGCCTCCCGAGGCCGACCTGGCGCTGCTCAGGCAGTTCGCCACGGCGCATGCGGTGCGCTTGTACCTGCAACCCGCGGGGCTCGAGTCGGTTCGCGCGCTCGGCGAGGCGCAACCCGAGCCGCTGCGCTATGGGCTGCGCTCCTTCGGTCTCGAGCTCGAGTTCGCTCCTACCGACTTCATCCAGGTCAATGGTCCGGTGAATGAGTCGCTGGTGGCGCGCGCGGCGGAGCTCCTCGAGCTGACGGGCGGGGCACGGGTGCTCGACCTGTACGCGGGGCTCGGCAACTTCACCCTGGCCCTCGCATCGCGCGCCGCGGGCGCCGTAGGCGTCGAGGGCGAGACCCGACTGGTGCAACGCGCGCGCGCCAATGCGGCGCGCAACCGGCTCGCCAACGTCGAGTTTCATCAGGCCGACCTCGCGGCCGCGCCCGCTGCGGATGAGCCGTGGCTGCGCGGGGGATACAGCCACGTGCTGCTCGATCCGCCGCGCACCGGCGCGCGTGCGATGCTTGCCACGGTGGCGCGGCTGGCGCCGGAGCGGGTGCTGTATATTTCCTGCCATCCGGGCAGCCTGGCGCGGGATCTCATGGTGCTGGTGCACGAACACGGCTTCACGCTCGAAGCGGCCGGCGTGGTCGACATGTTTGCGCACACCGCGCACGTCGAGTCGCTGGCGCTGCTCCGTCGCACATGAGCCTCGGCCCCCTGATGATCGATCTCGAGGGCAGCGCGCTCAGCGCCGTGGAGCGCGAGCTCCTGCGTCACCCGCTGGTCGGCGGGGTGCTGCTCTTCACGCGCAACTACATCGAGCCCGCGCAGCTCATCGCGCTGGTCGACGAGATTCACGCGGCACGCTCCCCCGCGCTCATCGTCGCGGTCGATCACGAAGGGGGGCGCGTGCAGCGCTTCCGCGCCGGCTTCTCACCGCTGCCGCCGGCGCGGCGCATCGGGCACGAGCTCGACGCGGATGCACGCGCCGGGCTCGCGCTGGCACGCCAGCTCGGCTGGCTGATGGCCGCGGAGCTGCGCGCGCACGGTGTGGACATCTCCTTTGCCCCGTGCGTGGACCTGGACCTCGGCGTGAGCGAGGTGATCGGCGACCGGGCCTTCCATGCCCAGCCCGAGGCGGTCGGCCAGCTCGCAGTGGCCTACGTCCACGGCATGCGCGACGCCGGCATGGCGGCGACCGCCAAGCACTTTCCCGGCCACGGCGCGGTGGTGGCCGACTCGCACCTGACACTCCCGGTCGATCGCCGGGGGCTCGCGGACCTGAGCGGCGATCTCGCTCCCTACCGCCGGCTGATCGCCAACGGGCTGCCCGCCGTCATGGTGGGCCATCTGTTGTTTCCGGCCGTGGATCCCGCCCCTGCGAGCCTCTCGGCCCGCTGGATTCGCGACGTATTGCGCGGTCAGCTTCAGTTTCAGGGGGTAGTGTTCGCGGACGATCTCTCCATGGGAGGGGCGGCCGCCGCGTACGGGGACGTCGTCACGCGGGCCCGGCAGGCCCTGGCGGCGGGATGCGACATGCTTCCGGTGTGCAACAATCGCAGCAGCGTTACGGAGCTCCTGGACCATCTGGATGTGCCCGTGCAGCCAGCCTCAAGCCTGCGCCTCGTGCGCCTGCACGGGCGCGCGGCCCCAGGTCGGGCGGAGCTCCTCGCTTCGGCCGAGTGGGCCGGCGCGCGCGCCGCGCTGGATAAGATCGCGGCGGCCCCGTCCCTGACGCTGGTGGCCGGCAGGAAGCCATGAATAACTGGACGATCGACTCGTGGCGCAGTGTGGTCGAGAGTGCGCCCGAAGGCATCGTGATCTGCGATGCCACCGCGCCCGACTGCCCCGTGGTGTACGTAAACGCCGCGTTCGCGCAGCTGTGCGGCTATCCGGCCACGGCTCTCATGGGCAGCAACCTGCGCATGCTGCAGGGAACCGACCGCGACCAGGAGGCCCGCACCCGGCTGCACGAGGCCATCGCCAAGGGCGAGCCGGCGCGGGTGCTGCTGCGCAATTACCGGCCCGATGGCTCGCTCTTCTGGAACGAGACGCTGATCCAGCCGTTGCGCAGCGCTTCCGGCGATCTCACACATTTCATGGGCTTCCACCGCGATGCCAGCGAGCGGCTCAGGGCGTCGGACCGCGCGCCGGCGGGGCTGCCTTCGTGGCTGCGCGAGGATCGCCTGACCGGGCTGTACTCGCGCGCCTACCTCGAGGAGCTGCTGCTGCGGGACTGGAAGCTGGCGCAGCGCGATTCGCACGAGATCGGGCTGACACTCTTCGACATCGACGACCTCGGCGCCTACAACGAGAAGTTCGATCGCGCCGCGGGCGATGCCTGCATCCGCCGGGTGGCGCGCGTGATCGGCGCCTCCTACCGGCGTGGCGGTGATCTGGTTGGACGCTGGGAGGGCGGCACGTTCGTGGTGCTGACGCAGGGTGAGGCGGCCGAGCGCGCCGCGGACTACGCCCGCATCGTGGCGCAGCGGGTTCGCGATCTGCTGATGCATCATCCCACGGCGGGCGCGGGTCGCTACGTGACCATGAGCGCGGGCATCGCCTGCCTCGTGCCGCCGCGCGGCCTGCCGCTCGAGGGGCTCTTCAAGGCATGCCGCGCCGCGATGAAACGCGCCAAGACCAACGGCAAGGACGGCATCGCCATGGCCGATGCCGCCGACTTCCAGTAAGCCGAAATCGCTCCCTGATGCACAGCCGGCAAAAACGACGCTTTTTGCCGGCGGCCCACGGAGTGATGTCCGCCAAAATCGCCGCCAGGCGATTTTGGCCTATCGACCAGGTGCGCGCGGCCCCTGCGCCGGCGTCACAAGGGCGATCACGCCGAACGCCGGATGGTCGTAGTAGTTGCGCTCGTAGAAGCGCACACGGCGGGTCTCATTCAGCGTGAATTGAGTGCCGGGGCCAGCCCCGAGCCCGTCCGGCGGACTCTCCATCGTCCAGCTCAGCGACAGCCCGAGGTGCAGGAACTGTCCATGCTCGAGGTACACGCTGCCGCCTAAACCCGGCACCTCGATCCCGAGTCGCGCGACCGGAAAGCCGGCACGCGTGCCCCAGGCGCTCGCAGTCTGCGACCAGGCCGAGTGCGCCACCGGCACGTAGCTGCCGCTCGCGCGCAGCCGGCTCTCGAGCTCGTTCAGCTGGTACGCCGCGGGCGGCAGCAGTCCCACCAGGCGGCCCACCTGCACCGAGCCGCTCGCCGATTCATCCCCGGCGACGCTGCGAGCCCCGGCTTCCTCGCTCCAGTTCTCGGGAACGCCCTCGGTAGCCGTGGTGCGGAAGACGATGATCTCGACATTGTAGACCGGGCCGCCGCTCTCCTCCGAGGCCGCCGGGAGCGAAGCCACGAGCGCGGTGGCGAGGGTGAGCGCGAGCGCGCGCAGCGGGGCGGTACGGCAGTCCATGCGGGGCATTCTAACTTGGCGGCGGCGGTCGCGCCGCCGCGGCGAGCCGGCCGAGCAGCTCGCCGGCATACTCAAACCGCGCCTGGTCGGTGGGCATCTGCCGCGAGATGCGCAGCTTCTGCGGCCCGTCCAGGCGGTACTCGCGCGCGCTCTTCTGGATCAGGCGCACCAGGCTCGCCGGATCGACGGTGGTGTGCTCCTCGAACAGCACCGAGCCTCCCTGAGGCCCCAGATCGACTCGCCGCACGCCGAGGGTGCGAGCGGCGAGCTTCAGCTTCGCGATGCGGATCAGGCTCACCGCCGCGGCCGGCAGCGGACCGAAACGATCGTGGAGTTCCGCGATCAACTCATCGAGCCCGGCCGCGCTCTCCGCCGCGGCGATGCGCTTGTAGAGCGAGAGCCGCACGTGCACGTCGGCGACGTAGGCCTCGGGCAGGAAGGCAGGCAGACGCAGCTCCACCTCGGTCGCGGCGGCGAGCGGCTGATCGAGCACCGGCTCGCGCCCGGATTTGAGGGCGCGCACGGCATGGTCCAGCATATCGAGGTAGAGCGACAGGCCGACCTCGGTCATGTTGCCGCTCTGCTGCTCGCCGAGCAGCTCGCCGGCGCCGCGAATCTCGAGGTCGTGGGTCGCGAGCACGAAGCCCGCGCCGAGCTCCTCCATCGACTCGATGGCCTCGAGCCGCTTGGCGGCGTCGCGCTGCAGCGCCTGACGCGGCGGCGCGATGAGATAGGCATAGGCGCGGTGGTGGGAGCGGCCGACGCGCCCGCGCAGCTGGTGCAGCTGCGCGAGTCCCATGTGGTCGGCGCGGTTGATCATGATGGTGTTGGCGCTCGGCACGTCGATGCCGCTCTCAATGATGGTGGTGCACACGAGCAGGCTGAAGCGCCGATGGTAGAAATCCACCATCAGCTGCTCGAGCTCGCGCTCACGCATCTGGCCGTGGGCTATGCGCACGCTCGCCTCTGGCACCAGCGTCTGCACCTCGGCGGCAATTTTGGCGATCGAGCGCACCTCGTTGTGCACGAAGTAGATCTGGCCGCCGCGGCGCAGCTCGCGCAGCGCCGCCTCGCGCAGCGTCGGGCCGTGCCACTCGATGAGGAAAGTCTTGATCGCGAGGCGCGCCGCCGGCGCGGTGGTGATGAGCGACAGGTCGCGCAGGCCGCCGAGCGCCATATTGAGCGTACGCGGAATGGGCGTCGCGGTGAGCGTGAGTACGTGTACGTTGGCACGCAGCGCCTGCAGGCGCTGCTTGTCACGCACCCCGAAGCGCTGCTCCTCGTCGATGATGAGGAGCCCGAGATCGCGGAAGCGCGCGTGGGTGTGCAGCAGGCGGTGGGTGGCGATGACGATGTCGACCTTGCCCTGCTCGAGGGCGGCGAGCGTAGCCTGGGTCTCCTTCGAGGTGCCGAAGCGCGACAGTGCCTCGATGCGCACCGGCCAGTCCGCGAAGCGGTCGCGGAAGTTCGCGAGGTGCTGCTGCACCAGGAGCGTGGTGGGCGCGAGCACCGCAACCTGTCTGCCGGCCGTCGTGGCGACGAACGCCGCGCGCATCGCAACTTCCGTCTTGCCGAAGCCGACGTCGCCGCACACGAGGCGGTCCATGGGGCGCTCGCTCCCAAGATCGGCGAGCACCTGGCGGATCGCCTCGGCCTGATCGACGGTCTCCTCGAACGGGAAGCCGTTGACGAAGGCCTGATAGTCGGGCTCGGGCGCCGTCAGCGACAGGCCGCGCTGCGCCTTGCGGCGTGCGTACAGATCGAGCAGCTCCGCGGCCACATCGCGGATCTGTTCGGCCGCCCGCCGGCGTGCCCTGGCCCACTGGTCGGTGCCGAGCTTGTGGAGTGGGGCGCTCTCGGGCGCGGCGCCGGTATAGCGGCTCACCAGGTGCAGCGCATGCACCGGCACGTACAGGCGGTCGCCATCCCGGTACTCGAGCACCAGAAACTCTCCCGGCTGCCCGGCGACGTCCATCGCCTGCAGACCGGCGTAACGGCCGACCCCGTACTCCTCGTGCACCACCGGCGCGCCGGGGTTGAGGTCCTGCAGATCGCGCAGGATCGCCTCCGGGTCCGAGGCGCGCTTGCGCCGCCGCTCCTGGCGGGCGCGCGCGCCGAACAACTGCGCCTCCGCGATCAGCGCGATCGGTGGCTCGGTGAGGGTCAGTCCCTCGATATCCGGCGCGACGGCGAGCGCCAGGCGCGCGCCGCCCGCGGCAAAGGCTTCCCACCCGGGCACGATCGCCACTTCGTGCCCGTGGGCACGCAGCATCTCGCCCAGTACCTCGCGCCGGCCGGGAGAGTCGGCGGCGATCAGCACCCGGCCGTGGAACTCGCGCACGAAAGCATCGAGTGGCGCCAGCGGCCGCTCGGCGCGCATGTCGAGGCGCAGCTCGCGGGGCGCGGCGGTCGGGAAGTTGCGCAGCGCGCTGTCGCCCCCGACGAGTTCGGTGTCCGCCTTGAAGACATCGAGCGTCACCGCGGCGAAGCCCGCGAGAGCCTCCTGAAGCTCCGCGGGCGCGAGGAACAACTCCTGCGGCCGCAGCACGGGCCGCTCGAGATCGTGGCGTCGATCCTCGTAACGGGCGGCGGCGTCGTCCCAGGCATGTGCCAGCGCCTGCGGCAGGGCGGCGTCGTGCACGATTACCGCATCGGCCGGGAGATAGTCGGTGAGGCGGGCGAGCGTGTCGAAGAACAGCGGCTGATAGAACTCGATGCCGGCCGGCGCCAGCCCCTCGCTCACGCCGCGGTACACGGCACTCTTCGACGGGTCCCCCTCGAAGCGCGTGCGGTAGCGGCGCCGGAACTCGCGCACCGCCTGCGCATCGAGCGGCACCTCGCGCGCTGGCAGCAGCCGCACCTCCTCGAGCGCGTCGAGCGAGCGCTGCGTCTCCGTATCGAAGCGGCGGATGGCCTCGATCTGGTCATCGAACAGGTCGATGCGCAGCGGCGTGGTGCTGCCCATCGGAAACACGTCGAGCAGCGAGCCGCGCACCGCGAACTCCCCCGGGCTCGCCACCTGACTCACGCTCGCGTAGCCGGCGTCGACGAGCCGCTGGCGGAACGGCTCGAGGGCGAGCGATTGTCCGGGGCTGAGCTCGAAGGCACGGCCCTGCACGTAGTCGCGCGGCGGCAGGCGCTGCATCAGGGTGTCGGCCGAGACGATCAGGCAACCGCGCTTCGCGTACGGCAGCTCGTAGAGTGTCCTGAGCCGCTCGGAAATGATGTCCGGATGCGGCGAGAACTGGTCGTAGGGCAGAACCTCCCAGTCGGGCAGCCGCAGCAAGGGGAGGGAGTGGCCCGCGAAGAAGCGCAGCTCGGCGCTGAGGCGCTCGAGCTCGCGCGCCGCGTCGGTGATCACCACGTACAGCCGCGTGTCGCTGCGGGTCGCCTCGGCGAGCGCCAGCGCCGCCGCGCTGCCGTACAGCTGGCGCCATTCGAGCCTGGGTGCGGCCGCGCCCGGCAGCGGGGGATTGAGGAGCGAGGTCATGCGTCCCGGGCAGCATACCCGAGGGCGTCGCGTTCAGGTGCCGACCGGACTCACGGCAAGCTGCATGCGCGTCGCGAGCGGCACGCAGAAGATGTCGATCGGATGCGCGCGGCCGCGCAGCTGCAGCGGCGGCAGCGGCGTCGCGCCGACGTCAAGGCCGTGCGCGTCCAGCGAGCGCTTGAGCGTGCTCGAGAACAGCATCTCGCCTGCGCGCGCACGCTGACAGAGCCGCGCGGCGATGTTCACGGTGTCGCCGATGATCGTGTAGTTCATGTAGGCGGAGGAGCCGACATTGCCGGCGACCACGTCGCCCTCGTTGATGCCGATACCGAGCCCCGCCTCGACCTGGTAACGCTCCTGCCAGGAGCGCGACAGCTCGGCGAAGCGTGCGAGCATTTCGCGCGCCGCGCTCACGGCGCGCTGCGCGCTGTCGGCTTGCGCGAGCGGCACGCCGAAGCCGAGCATCAGGCAGTCCCCCGCCATGTGAAACACGGTGCCGTCGTACTTGAAGGTGATCTCGGTAAGCAGCGAGAAGAACTCGTTGAGCAGCGGCACGACGCGCTGGGGATCGAGCTGCTCGGCGATGCTGGTGAACCCGCGCAGGTCCGCAAACAGCACCACGGCGTGCGCGCGGGCCTCCGGGGCCGTCCCGGCCGGCGCCAGCAGCGTGTCGCGCAGCTGCGCGTCGGCGAGGATCTTGTCGGCGACGCGTGGCGACACGTAGCGCCGGAAGGTCTGCCGCAGGAGCTCTTCCCGGCGCCGGATCTCGTCTTCCAGCTGCGCTGCCGCCTTCTTTTTGCGCACGCTGCTCGCGTGCAGCAGGGCCTCTATGCGGGCCCTGAGAGGCTCATCGATCACGTGTTCCCCGGAAATCTTCCAGGGACACGAGCCTACCATTGGCGTATGGCTGCGTGCCAGCGCAGCGGCCGCAGTCGACTGCGCTGGCCGACGTAGCGAGAGAGGGAAGCGGGTGCCGGGTCTTCAGGCCGACGGTGATGCGGCCGCCGCGACCGCCGGTCTCGGCGCCGGCTCGCCGCTCGTCACCACCGAGTGGATCACGCGGTCGCCTTCGAAGAAGACCGAGAAGCCGTTGTAGTCCCAGCGGGTGATCGGCGGGCGCTGCGCGCTGCCGCCCCCGACCGTCTCGTGGCGCGTGACCGGGGCGCCGAAGCGCTTCGCGACTTCGTCCATGGTGACGCCGCGCTTCGGGCGGTCGACCTGGGACTCACGCACCTGGACCTGATCGTTGACTACGACGGTGTCGGCGAGCGCAATGCCGGCGAGTGCGCATCCGCACAGGAGCGCCGCAAGAATTCGAGTCTGCATGCGAGTTCCTCCGCTCGCAGCGAACTATAGCACCGGCCGCAATTTGTCAAAGCGGGCGGCGCGATCTGGGGGTGCCAATCTGTGACGCAGGTCTGAAAAGCGGTCTGACTGTGGTTAAATCGCGACGATGTTTCATCCGCTACCGCTGTACGTCGGCCTGCGCTACGTGCGCGCGAGGTCGCACAAGTTCTTCGTCTCGTTCATTACCTGGGCGTCATTGGCAGGGGTGTCCGTCGGGGTGGCGGCGCTCATCGTCATTCTCTCGGCGATGAACGGCTTCGAGAGCGAGCTGCGCGACCGGCTGCTGTCGCTCAGCGCCCAGGTCCGCGTGATAGCGGCCGCGACACCCGGGACGCCACCGGCGCCGTCCTCGGTCCTCGATTGGCAGGACGCGGCGCGGCGTGCCCGCGCGGTGGCCGGCGTCGCGGCGGTCGCCCCGTACGCGGAGCTCACGGCAATCGCGGTGCGCGAGCCTGAGATGCTGCCGGTCGTGCTCCGCGGCATCGATCCGCAGCAGAGCACCATGGTCAGCGAGCTCAGTACGGCGATCACCCAGGGCCACCTGAAGGATCTGGTACCGGGTTCCGGGCGAGTCATCGTCGGCGAGTTCATTGCCGAGCGGCTGGGGCTGGCGGTCGGTGACCCGCTCACTCTGCTCGTGCCTACCGTGAGCGCGGACGGTACGCCACAGGGGAAGCTGCGTGGCTTCACGGTGGCGGGCATCTTCGAGGTGGGGCTGCAGGAGCACGATGGCACGCTGGTGTTCGCGCCGCTCGCTGACGTACGCGCTCTCACCCCCGCGAACGCGAGCGGGCAGGGGCTGCGCATCCGCGTCGCCGACGTGCTGGCGGCTCCTATGGTGGCGGCGCGGTTGCGCGCGGCGCTGCCGCAGGTCTACGAGGTGCGCGACTGGACCGAGGACAACGCCAGCTACTTTCGCGCGACCCGCATCGAGAAGACCATGATGTCGCTCATTCTGCTGCTGATCGTCGCGGTCGCCGCCTTCAACATCGTCGCCATGCTGGTGATGGTCGTGACCGACAAGCGCACCGACATCGCGATCCTGCGCACCTTCGGCGCCGCGCCGCGCCGCGTGATGGGGATCTTCATCACCCAGGGACTGGTGATCGGCTGGCTGGGGGTGGCGCTCGGCGTGGCGCTCGGGCTGGCGCTGGCACTCAATGTCGAGACCATCGAGCCGTTCCTCGAGCGCACCTTCCACTTCCAGATCCTCGACTCGGACGTCTACTACAGCAGCGCCATCCCCTCCGAGGTGCACGCCGCCAACGTGGTGGCGATAGCCGCGGCGGCGCTGCTGCTGACCGCGCTCGCTACGATCTACCCGGCGCTGCGTGCGGCGCGCACCGCGCCGGCCGAAGCACTGCGCTACGAATAGCCATGGCAGGTGCACCCTACGAGTGGCTGATCGGCACGCGCTACCTGCGCTCGACGCACCGCCGCGGCTTCGTGTCCTTCGTGGCCCTCATGTCGGTGTGCGGACTGACGCTCGGGGTGGCGACCCTCATCGTGGTGCTGTCGGTCATGAACGGCTTCGAGCGCGAGCTGCGCACCCGCATCCTGGCCGTGACCTCGCACGCTACGCTCACCGGCATGTCCGGCTCGCTCGCCGACTGGCAGACGCTCGCGCAGCGCGCGCGAGGGCAGCCCGGCGTGCAGGCGGTGGCGCCGTACGTGGAGACTCAGGCGATGCTCGCCAACGGCTACGCGATGGCCGGCGCCACCGTGCGCGGGGTGCTGCCGGACGTGGAGCGTACCGCGACCGGGCTGGCCCAGCGGGTGACCCAGGGGAGCCTCGATGATCTCGAGCCCGGTGGCTACGGCATCATCCTCGGCGCCGCGCTCGCCCGCGAGCTCGGCGCGCACCGCGGCGGTACGGTGGTAGTGATTGCGCCGCAGGGCACCGCCACTCCGACCGGCGTCGCGCCGCGCATGCGCCGCTTTTACGTGATGGGCATCTTCTCCTCGGGCATGTACGAATTCGACCGCGGACTGGCGCTCACGCACATGGCGGACGCCGCGCGGCTGCTTCGCCTCGGGGACGGCATCACGGGGCTGCGGCTGGCGCTCAGCGACCCGTTGCGGGCGCCCACAGTCGCGGTGCGGGTGGCGCGTG
>DASXKA010000169.1:0-5889 GCA_036497085.1 Steroidobacteraceae bacterium
CCAGCTTGCCGGCGATGCCGGTGAGCGCGATGCCGTGCCCGGAGAAGCCCTGCAGGAAATATACGTTGGGAGCGAGCCTGCCGAAGTGCGGGGCACGGTTGAGCGTAATGTCGACTTCGCCGCCCCAGGCGTAGTCGATGCTCACGTCCTGAAGCTGCGGAAAGACGCGCAGCATGCGCGCGCGCGTGGCGGCGGGCGCGTCGAAAGAGCGCAGTCCCGAATAGTTGACCCGGCCGCCGAACAGCAGGCGGTGATCGGCCGAGCGGCGGAAGTAGTCGAGCACCCAGTTCATGTCGCAGGTGGCGGCGTTGTTGGCGATGAGCGTACCGGCGCGCGCTTCACCGAGGGGCTCGGTCGCGACGATGTAGGTCGCGACCCCCATGATCTTTGCCGCGAGCGCCGGCGCGGTGGCCCCGAGGTAGACATTGCCGCACAGCACCAGGTGCCGCGCACGCACCTCGCCGCCGGCGGTCCTGACCCGCACCTGCCCCTGAGGCGCGGAGGAGAAGCTCGTGGCGCGGCTGCCCTCGAAGATGCGCACGCCGAAGCTCTCGGCCGCCGCGGCGAGGCCCAGCGTGTAGTTGAGGGGGTGCAGGTGCCCGCTGTTGGTGTCGTGCAGCGCGCCGAGATAGCGGGGGGTAGCGAGCAGCGTGGCGAGCTCCGCGCGTGGCACATAGCGCACGCTCTCGTAGCCGTAGATCTCGCGCAGCTCCGCGACCTCGGCCTGGAGCTCGCGCTCGTGACGCGGCCTCACCGCCGTCAGCAGGTAGCCGTTCACCCAGTCGCAGTCGATGCGGAAGCGCTCGATGAGCGAGCGCAGGAGCGAGAGGCCCTCGACCGAGACATCCCACACGGCACGTGCGCCCGCCGGACCGATGAGGCGCGTGAGCTTCCCCTGCCCGGCGGCGACCCCGAAGAGCGCCTGCCCGCCGCTGCGTCCCGAACCGCCCCAACCGACACGATGCTCCTCGAGCAGCACCACGGACAGCCCGCGCTCGGCCAGATGCAGCGCCGCCGAGCAGCCGGCAATCCCGCCCCCGATGACGCACACGTCGCAGTCGGCTACCCCGTCGAGCGCCCGTCGATCGGGTGCCGGACGTGCGGAAGCCGCATAGTAGGAGTCGTAAGCCGGGCGTCCCATCGTCAAAGGGCCTCCGCTCTGTTTAAGATATTTTGACGCCGCCGCGGGCGCGCGGGGTGCGCAGGATACCGAGCCACTGGCGGCCGGAGCAAATCCCAAGCCTCGCCCCACCGGCCCCGAGGGGGCTTTAATGCCCACTCCTGGGCCTTTACCTCAGTTCTGGGGTGTCTGGCAACCTGAGGCTTCCGCAGGGCGCCTGTGTTCTAATAGCCCCCATTCCGGAGGTTCAGATGGGCGGGGATTGTTTAGAATATTAAACACCTGCCGACAGTAAGCCGTCATGGCGCCCGCCCGCCCGCTCATTGGTATTCCCGCCGACCGGCGCATCGTCGGCCATCATGCTGTTCACCTGGTCGGGGAGAAGTACGCCCGCGCGGTGATCGATGCGGCAGGCGCCGCGCCGGTCCTCATACCCTCGCTCGCGGAGGAGCTGGGCTTCGCGGAGCTGCTCGAGCGGCTCGACGGACTGCTCTTCACCGGCAGCCCTTCGAACGTCGAGCCACATCATTACGACGGTCCGCCGAGCGCCCCCGGGACCTTGCACGACCCGGCGCGCGATGCGACGACACTGCCCCTGATCCGCAAGGCGGTCGAGTCGGGCGTACCGGTATTCGGAATCTGCCGCGGATTCCAGGAGATGAACGTCGCCTTCGGCGGCACGCTGCACCAGCGGTTGCACGAGGTGCCGGGCCATCTCGATCATCGTGACGACGAGACGCAGCCGCTCGAGGTTCAGTACGGGCCTGCTCACGAGGTGGCTCTCGAGCCGGGCGGAGTGTTGCGCTCGCTCGCCGACGGCGACCGCACCCGTGTGAACTCACTCCACAGCCAGGGCATCGAGCGTCTCGGCGCTCCGCTCGCGGTCGAGGCGCGCGCACCGGACGGCCTGATCGAGGCGTTCCGCGTACGCGAGGCGCGCAGCTTCGCGCTCGCCGTGCAATGGCACCCCGAGTGGAAAGTGATGGACAACCCGTTTTCGCGCGCGCTGTTTGCCGCCTTCGGGCGCGCGGCGGCCGAGCGCGCGACGCAGAAGTGAAAGGCGCGCCTATGGTGAGTGAGATCCGGCAATTCTTCCGCGATCACGGCATCTCGGAGGTCGAGGCGATCATCCCCGACATGGCCGGCATCGCCCGCGGCAAGATCATGCCTGCGGAAAAGTTCGCCGAGGACGGCGGCATGCGCCTGCCGGAGAGCGTGTTTCTGCAGACCGTGACCGGCGATTATCCGCCCGAGACCGGCGCTGCCATGAGCCCGGCGGAGATCGATATCATCCTCAAGGCGGACGCGAAGACGGTGCGCCGCGTGCCGTGGGCGGCCGAGCCCACCGCGCAGGTGATCCACGACTGCTTCTATGCCGATGGCCGCCGCGTCTCCATGGCACCGCGTCACGTGCTGCGCAACATCCTCGAGCTGTACGCGCAGCGTGGCTGGGAGCCGGTGATCGCCCCGGAGCTCGAATTCTATCTGGTGGAGCAGAACAAGGACGCGGACTATCCGCTCAAGCCGCCGGTAGGCCGCTCCGGGCGCGCTGAGCCCGGTCGCCAGTCCTACAGCATCGCCGCCGTCAACGAGTTCGATCCGCTGTTCGACGATATCTACCAGTTCTGCGAGGACCAGGACATCGAGATCGATACGCTGATCCACGAGGACGGTCCGGCGCAGATGGAGATCAATCTGATCCACGGCCAGCCGCTCGATCTCGCCGACCAGGCATTTCTCTTCAAGCGCACGGCGCGCGAGGCGGCGCTGCGCCACAAGATGTACGCGACCTTCATGGCCAAGCCGCACGCCAAGGAGCCCGGCAGCGCCATGCACATTCACCAGAGCGTCGTGGATGTGAAGACGCGCAAGAACATCTTCAGCAACCCGGATGGCACGCCCTCGGCGCTGTTCTTCAACCACATCGGCGGGCTGCAGAAGTACATGCCCGCGGCTATGGCGCTGTTCTGCTCCAACGTGAATTCCTACCGGCGGCTGACCCGGTATCTGTCGGCGCCCATCAACGCGCACTGGGGCTACGACAACCGCACCGCCGGGTTGCGTGTGCCGATGTCGGACGCGCAGGCGCGCCGCGTGGAGAACCGCGTCGGCGGTGCGGACGCCAACCCCTATATTGCGATCGCCGCCTCGCTGGCCTGCGGCTATCTCGGGATGGTCGAGGGCATCCAGCCGTCGGACCCGATCGTCGGCAGCGCCCACGACCTGCCGTTCGGGCTGCCGCGCTCACTCGATGAGGCGCTGCGCGAGCTGCGCGCCTGTGAGCCGCTGGTCAAGCTCCTCGGGGAGCCGTTCGTCGAGGCGTTCACGATCGTCAAAGAGGCCGAGTATGAGGTATTTCTGCAGGTGATCAGCTCCTGGGAGCGGGAGCATTTGCTGCTGAATGTATAAGAATGAGTCGTGACTAGCGCGCCCCGGCTCGGGCACCTTTGTCTGTGTTGCGTGACGGTGCTGGCCGGCGCCGCGGGCTGCTCCGGCCCGGAGGCGCACGGCCCGCAGGCGTCGGAGTCCGAGAAGATTCTCAATGTCGACAACTGGTCCGACTACATCCAGCCGAGCGTGATCACGGATTTCGAGAAGGAGTACGGCATCCGCGTCAACTATGACGTGTTCGACTCCAACGAGATCCTCGAGACCAGGCTGCTCACCGGGCATACGAACTACGACGTCGTGGTTCCATCGGGCGCGTTCCTCGAGCGCCAGATCCACGCCGACATCTACCAGAAGCTCGACAAGAGCCAGCTCCCGAGCCTGAAGAATATCGATCCGGAGGTGGCGCGCGCGGAGGCGCTCTACGACCCCGGCAACCAGTACAGCGTCGACTACATGTGGATCACCTCCGGCGTGGGGTACAACCTGGCGGAGATCCGTGCCCGCATGCCGGACGCACCGGTCGACAGCTGGCGCATGCTGTTCGACCCGGCGGTGGTGTCGCACTTCTCCGATTGCGGCATCTCGATCCTGGATGCGCCCTCCGAGGTGGTCGCGACCGTGCTGCTCTACATCGGCAGGAATCCCAACAGCAATTCCTTCGAGGATCTCAAGGCCGCCGAGGCGGTGCTCAGGTCGATGCGCCCGTACGTGCGCTACGTGGATTCCTCGCGCTACATCGACAACCTCGCCAACGGTGACATCTGCCTCGCGATGGGCTGGTCAGGCGATGTCAAGCAAGCCCACGACCGGGCCACGGAGGCCGGCAAGGGGGTGGATCTCGCCTACTCGATCCCGAGGGAGGGCGCCATCGCCAATTACGACGTTCTGGCGATTCCGGCAGACGCGCCGCACGTACGCAATGCGCATCTGTTCATCAATTTTCTGCTGCGGCCGGACATAGCCGCCCGCAACTCCAACCTCATCAAGTACGCGAACGCCATCGTCCCCTCGATACAGCCGCTGGATGCCGCCGTGGTGAGCGACCCCGGGGTGTACCCGCCGGCCGAGGTGCGCGCCCGGCTGGTACCCGAGCGCCCGCGGCCCCCCGAATACCAGCGGCTCCTCACCCGCATGTGGACGCGGTTCAAGACTGGAAGGTAACGTTCTCCCGTGAGCTCGCAACCTACGCCCGCCGCGGCCCAGCCCGCGGCCTCCGTCCCGGACTCCGCCTATGTCCGCATCCGCGATGTCAGCAAGAAGTTCGGCGATTTCACCGCCGTCGACCACGTATCGCTCGACATCCGCCGCGGCGAGATCTTCTGTCTGCTCGGGGGCTCGGGCTCGGGCAAGACGACGCTGCTGCGGATGCTGGCCGGCTTCGAAACGCCCACGACCGGGGGAATCGAGGTCGACCGGCAGGACCTGAGTCGTGTCCCGCCCTACGAGCGCCCGGTGAACATGATGTTCCAGTCGTATGCGCTCTTCCCGCACATGAGCGTCGAGAAGAACGTCGCTTTCGGGCTCGAGCAGGAGCATCTCGGGCGCGACGCCATCCGCCGTCAGGTGGGAGAGATCCTCGAGATCGTGAAGATGAACGGCTACGGCACGCGCCGGCCGCACCAGCTGTCCGGGGGCCAGCGCCAGCGTGTGGCGCTGGCGCGCGCGCTGGTCAAGCGCCCGAAGCTCCTGCTGCTCGATGAGCCGCTCGCCGCGCTCGACAAGAAGCTGCGCGAGCACACCCAGTTCGAGCTGCTCAACATCCAGCAGCGCCTCGGGGTCACCTTCATCGTAGTGACGCACGACCAGGAGGAGGCGATGACGCTCGGCACGCGCCTCGGGGTCATGAACCACGGCCGCATCGTGCAGGTGGGTTCGCCCTCGGATATCTACGAGTCGCCGGCGAACCGATTTGTCGCCGACTTCATCGGCTCGGTGAACATGTTCGAGGGCCAGGTCAGCCAGGATGGCACCGCGGGCCTGCGCATCGATTGCGCAGAACTGGGCGGCGCCGTGCGTGCAGACCGCACGGTCACCTGCGCGCATGGTGCGACCGTCTGGACGGCTATCCGGCCGGAGAAGATCAGCATCAGCCGGGGCAAGCCTGCGGCGGCGAACGAGAACCTGGTGCGCGGCGCGGTGCGCGAGATCGCCTACATGGGCGACATGTCTATCTACCTGGTGCAGATCGAGTCCGGCAAGATGATGCGCGTGACGCTGCCCAATACCGTGCGTGGCGGCGAGCGCCCGATCGCCCGTGAGGAAAGCGTGTGGCTTTCCTGGCACGGCTCAAGTCCTGTGATCCTGACCGAGTAGGACGCACAGTACATGCCACTCTCCCGGGCAGCAGGCAGGCGGTTCGTAGCCGGAATCCCGACGTT
>DASXKA010000170.1:0-25895 GCA_036497085.1 Steroidobacteraceae bacterium
GTCACGGGCATGGAGAACGAGCTGCAGTGGGCCGTCGCGCACGGCGTGTCGCTGGCGGCAGGCCTCACGCTGCTCAATCCGCGACTGACGGAGAACTACTGCGGTGCCATCAATCCCGATGGCAGCCCGGTAACGAATTGCCCGGCACCGCTCTCCCCGTCGGGCACGCAGTTGCCCGGCACGTCCAAAGTGAAGGGCAACCTGATCGTGCGCGACGACTTCGGCGTGGGGAGCTGGCAGGCCTATTGGCAGGGCGCTTACGTCTACCAGAGCGGGGAGTGGGATGATCTGCGGCTCGCGCAGCGCGCTGAGATCGGGCCGCAGCCCGCCTTCGGAACGCTCGATCTGTCGTTTGGTCTGTCGCGCGATACCTATGCGCTCGCCTTGTTCCTGACCAACGCCTTCGACGAGCGCGGCCAGCTGTTTCGCTTCAACCAGTGCGCCTCCTGCAGCATCGTCGCGAACTATGCCGTGCCGACGCAGCCTCGCACGGTGGCGGTGAGGTTCGCGCAGAAGTTCTGAGCCGTACGACCCGAGCCGCCGCGGCCGCCACCGGCTGCCAGACGCATGGCCCGCCGAAGGGCGGCCACGAGGTGACGCCATGAAAGACCTGACCAAGGGACCGATCACCGGGCAGCTGATCGCGATGGCGGTGCCGCTCGCCATCGGCATGCTGTTTCAGACCCTGTACCTGTTGGTCGACATGTACTTCGTGGCGCACCTCGGAGAGGCGACCATCGCCGGGGTCAGTACCGCAGGCACGGCCATGTTCGTCATCATGGCCCTGACCCAGATGCTGGGCGTCGGCACCGTCGCGCTGGTCTCGCATGCCGTGGGAGCCAAGGACCAGGCGCAGGCCAACCTCATCTTCAATCAGTCGGTGACCCTGTCGGCGGTTTGCGGCGTGGCAACGCTGATCGGCGGCTGGCTGCTCGGGGGCGTGTACGTGCGCTCCATGGCGGCGGACGCGGCGACCGCCGCCGCGGGCACCGTCTTTCTCTACTATTACACCCCCGGGCTCGCGCTGCAGTTCGCGCTGGTGGCATTGGGCTCGGCGCTGCGCGGCACCGGCATCGTGCAGCCGACCATGGTCGTGCAGGTGCTCACCGTGCTGCTCAACACCGTACTGGCGCCGGTGCTGATTGCCGGCTGGGGCACGCATTACCCGCTCGGCGCCGCCGGGGCGGGGCTCGCGAGCAGCATCGCCGTCGCTGCCGGTGTGGTGCTCCTGTGGATCTACTTCGCGCGGCTCGAGCACTACGTCAAGCTCGACCCGTCGCAGCTCGCACCGCGCGCCGCTGTCGTGCGCCGCATCCTGAACGTCGGCCTCCCCGCGGGCGGGGAGTTCCTGATGATGTTCGTGATCATCGGCATCATCTACTGGGTCATCCGCGCCTTCGGCCCTGCGGCGCAGGCGGGCTTCGGGATTGGCGGGCGGGTGATGCAGGCGCTGTTCCTGCCGGTAATGGCGATCGCCTTCGCCGCTCCGGCCGTCGCCGGACAGAACTTCGGCGCCCGCCAGTACACGCGCGTGCGCGAGACATTCCGCGCCGCGGCGCTGCTTTCCTCTGCGCTGATGCTCGTGGTGACGCTGGTATGCCAATGGCGGCCGCAGCTCTTCATCGAGTTCTTCAGCCGTCAGCCCGAAGTGGTGGAGGTCGGCGCGAGTTACCTGCGCATCATCTCCTGGAACTTCGTCGCCACCGGGCTCATCTTCACGTGCTCGGGGCTGTTCCAGTCGCTCGGCAACACCTGGCCGTCACTCGCGAGCTCCGCGTCGCGCCTGGTGACGTTCGTGTTGCCCGCAGTGATCCTGTCCGCTCAGCCGCACTTCTCGCTGACCGAGGTGTGGTACCTGTCGGTGGCGACCGTGACGCTGCAGGCAATCACGAGCTTCACGCTTCTGCAGCGCGAATTCCGCCGCAGGCTCGGCACGCAGCCGGCGGGGGCGGGCGTCGCCGTCGTGGGCGACGACCCCCGGGCGAGCTGAGCTGCCGCTACTTCGGCTCGCTACCCGGCTTCGGGTCCGCGAGCGGGAAGGACTTGGCGCTTCCCGGGGCGGCCGGTGCCGGTGCGGGCCTGCGTCCCGGCTGCGGCGCCGGCTCGGCCGAAGCCTGGCGCTGAGCACCGGTGCTGGTAGATACCGCGGAGAGGAAGCGGCGTGACGACTCGTCGTCGCTGTGCACGCTCCCCGACATGATGTCGCTCGCAAGGACGCCGGGCTTGCGATAGAAGTCGGCATCGCCGTCGTCGTCGATCGAGATCACCGTGCCGTCGAGCGCCAGCCCGACGAAGGCGCCGCGGCTGCGCGAGTAGGAGTAAACCTCCGCCTTGAAGGTCGCGTCGGTGGCCGCGAAGGCGTCGCGCCCGACCGGACCGGCCGCGACCGCCAGGTCGCCGCCGAGCGTGACCTTGCCGCCATTGATGCCCTGGATGCCCCGTGGGGTGGTGAAGACCAGCACGACGTCGGTCGACTGCACACCCCACTGGAAGCCGAAGCTGCCACCGGTCATCGTTACGAAGATGGGGCCCGAGAAGCGACCGTCCTTGTCGCGCACGACCATCGCGCCGTGTCCGCGGCGTCCGCCTAAGAACCAGGCGATCTTGGTCGTATCCGGAATCACGACGATGCCGTAAGCGCGCTCGAGCAGCCGGTCGGGTATGGCCTGATCGCGTGCGCCGCGCATCTCACCGAGAACCTGGCTCGCCATGAGCAGCCGCCCTTCCTCGCGCGCCTGGGCGTGAACAACCGCCGCGGCGCCGCCGAAGGCGAGGCCGGCCAGCAGACTGAACAAAGCAGTGCGTGTACGCATGATGTGACTGTCCCAGCAATGAACGACCAAGGGCGGAGCTTAACTCAGACGCGGGCCTGCGGCGCATAGTGCCGCGCCTTACGGACGGTTCAGCTGCGGTTCAGATTCAGTACCAGAGGGACAGAAATACTTCGAGGACGTTCGCGTCGAGCTTGTAGAGCGGCTCGCTGCCGGCACCGTATTGGGCCGCGAGCAGCGCGTCGCGGAAGTCCTTGTAGTCGATCATCATGCGGTCATAGCGGATATTGGCGGTGCTCTTGTGGATCCAGGGCACGTGCGGGATCAGGAATTCGTAGGAAGCGCCGACCCCAAGCGTCCAGCTGTCGAACGCGGCGAGCTCGCGGTCGCGCGCCATGAAGTTCGCGTAGTTCGCGTACGGAAACAGGTCGCTGTAGAAGCTGGCGTGCGTCTGCCGGTAGTAGCGCAGGCTGCCGTCGAAGATCCAGCCCTTCCACACCGGCATGGTGTAGTCGGTCTCGAGCGTGCTGCCGGTGATGCCGAAGGTGTCGTGATAGAAGCGATACGAGCCGGCGAGGGCGGCTCGCCACGGGAGGTAATACTTCAGCTGCACCGACGCGGCATTGCTGGTGCGCGTCCCCGGATAGATCTGCGGCGCCAGCGTGAAGCCGACGCCCCCGGGGGAGGCGTAGCGGATCTGTCGGTACGGATTGGCGAGATAGCCCTGATCGGTGTCGATCTCGTAATTCACGTTGGCGAGCAGGTTGCGCGTCAGGATCTGGGTGAGCCCGAAGGTATAACCCCAGTGATCGGCCCGCTGGTGGAAGCTCGGGTCGTTGATGATGTCGGGACATTGCTCGTTGGTCGGATGCGGCGCCCCGCACAGATCGCGGTACACGTTGTCCCAGCCGCGACGGTAGCCGAGGGTGATGGTGGTGAGGTCGCCGAACATGTCCTGACTCACCGAGTAGTAGGTCGTGTCGGCCTTGTAGTCGGGCTCGCGGCTGTGGATGTAACCGACGCTGTAGGTGGTCTTGCCGTGCTGGAAATCGGCGCCGAAGCTGTTCTGCTTTCTGATCTCGTGATACGGGCTCGCGGAGAGCTTCACGTCGATCGAGGCGCTCGAGATCATGTCCTCGTAGTAGTTGTAGGTGAGCGAGAGGTTGTCGCCGACCTTCTTGCGGATGAGCACCGACGGCCCGCGCACCGTAATGTCGCCGCCTGAGTAGGAGTGATACATCAGGTCCGCCTCGTCCTCGGGCAGTACTCCGCCCAGGGCTGGCACGGTTGCCGCGCCGAGCGCGAGCAGTGCGCGGGCGAGAGGTGGCAGCAGGCGCAAGCCGCGGGTGCCCGCGCGCGGCGCGCGCGCGCTCACGCGCCTACCCCGTGCGCCGGCGCCGGGCTCACTCGGGTTCTCCTCGCGCCGCCACGGCCAGCCGCTACGGCTAGTTGCATCCGCAGCCGCCTCCGACCGCTCCAGTGGCTCCGTGGGAGCCCTCGCGGGTCTCGAACACGTGGTCCCGGTAGCTGGCCGCGATCGAGTTGCGGCTCAGCGCCATGATGGGATCGGCCAGGTGCTCGCGTTCGTAGGGCTTCACCCACGGCTCGACCGAGGTGCAGCCGCCGAGTCCGGCGAGCGCCAGTGCCGCGAGCAGCGCGGGCGCGAGCCGCCGGGGGTTGCGCCCGCTTCCGCGCGGCACCGGCCGCCGTCCCTGCCTCATCCGCATCGCGCTACTCCCGCACCAGTGTCCTGATGCTGTCGAGATACTCGTTCTCGTCGCCCGGCTTGTAGCCCCGGTGCAGCACCCGCACCTTGCCTGCGCGATCGATGATCACGGTGCTCGGCATGCCGGCGACGTCGTACATCTTGCTGACCGTGCTCTCTTTATCATAAAGAATCGGAAAGCTCACCGGGGTTTGCTTCAGCCACTGGTTGGCGGCGTTCGAGTCCGGCTCGACGTTCACCCCGATCAGCGTGAATCCCATGCGGTGGTACTGCTTGTAGATGCTGTCGAGCAGCGGCATCTCCTGGCGGCACGGCCCACACCAGCTCGCCCAGAAGTTGAGCATGACGACCTGACCCTTGTACTGCGCCAGGCTGACGTTCGCGCCGCTGCGGGCGGCGAGCGTGAACGGCGGTGCCGGCCTGCCGGTCGGGTCGGCCGCCAGCGCGGGCAGCGCCACGGCGGCGGTGGCAATGATGGCTACGATCCGGTTCCTCATCGTTGCGTCCCTCAATGACTAGAAGAAGACGGTCGCTCCCATGCGCGCCTCGAGGTTGTTGGTGAGCTTGGTAACGCCGAGCAGGCTCGTCTGGAACAAGTGGTCCTGCACCGTGACGTGTAGCGCCAGCCAGTCGGTCGGCACGACACGATAGCCGGCGCCGAAGTTCACCGTGAACTTGGTATCTCCGGCGAAATCGGTGGCGCCGAAACCGCCGAGCAGATAGAAAGCGCTTGTCATGGCGACGCCGCGACCGAGAAAGACCTCGCCCGGCAGGAAGTTGTAGCCGAGAGACAGGTCGTAGTACGTGAAGCGCCTCTCAGCTTCGGTAAGCAGCTGAATGTTGCCGCTCAGCGTCTCGAAACTGGTGCGTCCTCCCCGGGAACGGCCCGCCTCGCCCTGAAAGAAGAAGTCCTCGGTGATGTGGTAGGCGGCGGTCACGCCGTAGTCGGCATTGGTGCCGAAGTCCTCGATCGAGAGCGCGCCGTAGAACAGTCCCACTTCGACGTTCGAGCTGCGGATGCGCGGCACCTTGATCTGGCGCCGCTCGACCTGCGGCTCGATCACCCGTGGCGGCGTCTCGGTGTTCGGCCCGCTGGTGCCGGAGGTGTCCGCGGGCCCGGAGGGCGCGCCGCTCTGGGCGTCGGCGCTAGCGGCGGCGTGCCTGCCGTGGAACCAGTTGCGCACCGTGGCGCAGCCCGGGAGCAGGGCGAGCGCCGCCGTCAGAAGAAGAACGCGAATCCCAGTTTCCATTCGTCTGCTTCCTCGTTCTGGTTGCGCTTCGTGAAGATATAGTGAGCCTTGAATTCGGCGCGCATGAAAAAACGCCGCGTCACGTAGTAACGGATACCGCCGCCCACATAGGCGGTCTGTTCGGTGCGGTTCGACGGTGTCACCAGCGTCGCCTTGGGCTCGGTGTGCACGATGCCGACCCCGAGCAGCAGCAGCGGCGACCAGCGCGTATCCGCCGAAATCACGTGCGCGAACCCGAGATCGGCCGTCTCGCCGTTGGAGAAGCGCCCGAGGAACTGGCCGGCGGCGGCTTCGACCGCCATTTGGGGGTTGAGCGATACCGATCCGTAGGCGGAGATGAGATTCGCGCCGCCGTAGGCGCCGGCAAACACGCCCGCCTCGTAGCGGTGCGAGCTGAAGCCGGCCTGATCGCCGAGCTCGTACTTGAAGGGCGAGCCGTCGGCCAGCACCGTCTTCACCATGTCGGCCTGGCTCGCCCAGCCCTCGACGCCGTGCTCGGTGCGCACCTTGAACCAGTCGGTGCGCCGGAACAGTACGTCGACGCTCTCGTCGCGCGGCACTGCGTGGAATACCGGGTAGCCGCGGCCGGGCCCGGTATGCAGCTCCAGATACGGCTCGGCCACGAACAGCTGCAGGTACTCGGCCGCCGCTCCTGCGGCCGGCGCCAGCACCAGAAGCAGCGCGGCGAGTGCCAGAGCCGCGGCGTGCGCCGGGCGTTGCGCACGGCGTATCAGATCTTTCCCTTGCTCACATCGGGGCCGCGGGGGCGAACGGGTCGTTGTGGTACTGCGCGCCAATATCCAGCCACTCCGACAGCAGGCGAAGCTCCGCGATGTTCAGCCAACCCGTATGCAACGGGGCGTTACACCCGGAACCTGTTGCGAAGCAGTTGAAGAACGCGCTCGAGGCTCCGCCATTGGCGCTACCTGCATTCATGAACGGACCCACCGTCGGTCCCGGCTGTCCCATGATAACCGTGTTGTGAGGGGTAAGCAGCTGTCCGTAGGAGGTGAACTCGTTGGTGTTCGCATCGACGCTCTTCGTCAGGTCGAGATTCCCGGCCGGCGTCTGCGCGACGCCGGCGGCGCTTGTCGGGTTGTGGCAGCCGGCCTGTGAGCAGGTGACGCTCGCCTGCACGCCGTTCAACGTTCCCATGCGCGCGGCATCCCAGATCGGCTGGATGTGCTGCGGATAGTTGATGATGATGCGGCAGGCGGACGACCAGGCGGTGGCGCATAGCGCGGTGGTCGGAATGGCCGGGATCGGGTTGGTCGCATCCGTGTAGCTGTAGGTGATGGGCGCGCCCGGGGTCGCCTGCGCCGGATCGGTCCACACGTCGGTGTACAGGACGTTGACACTCGGCAGCATCTGCAGACAGGGCGGTGAGTCGCTCGCGCAGCTCACGGCCATGCGCGCCTGCGCCATGGTCTCTGCGTTGCTCTGCGGTATGAAGGCCGCGGGCCCGCTCGCGATGGTGTGCGGAAAGGCGGTCATGGCCGTCCCGCCCACCCAGGCGGAGTTGAAGGCGCCCTGACGGCCGTGCGACACCGGGTTCTGGGCGCCGCCCTGCGGCTTGTGGCAGCCGTTGCAGGAGAGCGTCTCGCCCGGGATGAGCTGCAGCCACACGCCCTGGGGCGGCGTGATGGCACGCGCGTTGGCATCGAGCACGCTCACGCGGAAGGCGACGTTGGCCGGCACCTCGACGTGCACCGAGCCGTCCGGCTCGATCGGCGCGTAGCCGAGGATCTCCATCATGTAGCTGGTGACGCCGAAGTCGGCGTTGGTGAGCGCCTGCACCGTCTTGTCGGGGACCGAGACTACCTTCTCGAAGCGCATGAAGCGCGCCGGGCGCGCACTCGCCGGCGTCTGGGCGGGATCCGCGACCGTGGCGATGTTCACGGCGGCGCCGCTGGCGGGGCTCACTGCGAGTCCGTCGATGTCGTAGACACTCCTGATGTCGACGACGCCGACGCTGGCGCTGGCGAAGGTGGCTGCCTGGCCCGTCGGCACGCTGTCGAGAATGATGTTGGGCACGGGCTTGGGCTGCGTCGCCACGACGTAGGTGATCATGACGCCCTCGACCGGCGCGATGATCGGCAGCATCGTTCCCTGCGCCGGGTCGAGCATCCACAGGCTGTAGAGCGGCGGGGCGCTCTGCGCGTTGGGATTGGCGAGGCCGGCCGTGGTGCACGGCACGATCGGCGGCGGAGTCTGCGTGGTATCGATCAGCCGGCATTCCGACCAGCTGACGATGATCCGGCCGCTGCCGTCCCAGAGCGGATAGGCTGAGTTGAAGCGTCCGCCGGGTGACGGCCCGGGAATCGTATAGATGTTATTGAGTGGCGTGGCCTGGGTCTGCGCCGGGCCGGGGTAGCTCGCGGGGCTGTAGTTGAACGGTGGCCCGGCCAGTGTCTGACGGTTTTCCACGTAGTGCACGCCGTCGATCAGGGCGAGATTGCCGCCGTCATCGACGCCGGTGTACTGGCGGATGAGCGACATGATGCCGCCGCCCTGCAACTCGTGCGGCTGCGCGAATTCGACCACCGTCGGCGCACTGGTGCCCGGCGCGGGCGTGCCGGTCATGTGGCTGTTGGCGCCATAGTAGAGCTCGACGTCCGTGCCGTCGGGATCCACGGAGTAGAGCGACATGGCGTCGTGTCCCGCGGCGTCGTCCCAGCGGCTGTAGAGCACGCGTCCGCTCTGCAACACGGTCGCCGACTGGTCATGGCTCGCGTTGAAGGTGATCTGGTGCACCCGGGTGCCGTCGGCGTTCATCACCTCGAGCACGAAGTCCGGCTGGGTTCCGCCCTGGTCGGCCGCCGAGGCCTCATCGAGAGCGATGAACCCGGGCTTGTGCTCGTCGAGCAGCACCCCCTGGGCGGTGTCCTGGCGCGTGGTCGAGAAGACGATGCGCCCGTCCGGGAGGTAGTGCGGCGACACGTCGTTGACGGTCGCCGGGTCGGGATCGATCGTGGGGTCGATGACCGGAGCCAGCGTGTCGGTGGTGATGACGTACTGCCAGATGCGCCAGCACGGCGGGTTCTTGGCCTGCTGACCCTTGGTGAGCGGGCCGCGCATGGCGAATACCACCCGGGTGCCGTCGGCCGAGACGTCGACGTCCTTCACGTCGTAGAGCGCGCCGGCCGTGACGCGCGTGGTGATGTTGGTCTCGATGGCGCTCGGTGAGGCGCTTTGGCGCATGTAGAGATCGGCGCCGGGCACCAGGTCGCGCAGGATACGCAGGTCATCCTGCACCAGCAGCCCGGCCGCGTTGGTCGGCACCGGGCGCTTCACGTAGAAGATCGGGAAATCGATCGTGGCCGGATCGCCTCCCTGGCTGTTGGCGATGTTGACGCTGCCGCTGCCGCCCGCGCCGTTGCCGGCGCACGCGGTGAGCGTGCCGGCGAGCACGGCCGCCAGCAGCTGCAACCCGCGCCGCGCCCGGACACTTCCAACGGGCCGTAGACTCATCCGCACGTTGCACCACCCATTCCACATGCGCTCGCGCGCGACGAATGTAACGTAATTCGCCGACAGGATGACCACTTTCTACATGGCGGCATTACGTCACGGTACCGGCACGCGCCGCGTGTTCTGCTGAGCCCAAGCGCAGCGCGCCGCCCGAGGCGCTACTGGTAGTCATTCGGGCCGGCGCCCGCCGTGACCTGGCTCGCAGTTCGCGGCGCAATCATCCGCGCGTGTCGAGCAGCTTGAAAGCTGTCGGCGAGCAGCGACGTCAGTCGGTTGAGACATTCGGGGCGGGGTTGCACGGGCCGTATAGTCGGCGCGCGCTTTGAGACATTTGCCAGGGAGTCGACCAGCGCCATGAATGTCATGACTGCAGGCACAGGTCCGGGCTGCGCGCCGCGCCTCACGCTCACGGCGTGCACGCTGTTGCTGCTCGCGCAACCCTTCGCCCCCGCCCTCGCGGGCCCCAACGAGCAGGCCAAGCGCATCTACGAGCGCATCGCCGGCGTGCCGCCGTCGGCGGCCGAGCTGGCCCAGATGACCAACGCGATCTGCGGCGGCGCGTGCGCCGCGGGAGCCGCCGGGGCTGCGCCCGGCAGCGCCGCGCTGGTGCAGGCGGCGGCGGTCGCTACCAGCGCGCCGAGCTTCTACAACGTCACGCTGAAGAACTTCGCGATGCCGTGGACCAACCGCAGCGCCACGGTGTTCTCCCCGCTCAACGACTACGTGGCCACCGTGATCGGCATGGTGCGCGACAACGTGCCGTTCAACACCGCGCTGTCCGCCGACCTCCTCTACACCAGCAACGCCTCGGGGCTGCCGGCGCCGTCACCCGCCAACAACAACCACTATGCGAGCGCGGAGCAGAACGGGGTCAACCTGATGGCGACCCTGGTGACCGGCACCCAGTCGGGGGTGTACGGCACGCCGACCGCGGCCACCGCCGGGCTCATGACCACGCGGGGCGCCGCCTCGGCGTTCTTCATCAACGGCACCAACCGCGCGATGTTCCGCTTCACGATGATCAATCAGTTCTGCAACGACATGCCGACACTGATGGACACGACGCGCCCCTCGGACCGCATCCGTCAGGACGTGGCGCGCTCGCCGGGCGGCGACAGCCGCATCTTCCTCAACAACTGCGTCGGCTGCCATAGCGGCATGGATCCGATGGTGCAGGCCTTTGCTTACTACAACTTCGACGCTGCCTCCGGCCAGATGGTCTACACCGCCGGCCAGGTGCAGGCGAAGTACTTCATCAACGCTTTCAACTTCCCGTTCGGCTTCGTGACCCCGGACGACAGCTGGGAGAACCGCTGGCGCACCGGTCCCAACACGGTGCTCGGCTGGTCGGGCTCGCTCCCGGGCAGCGGCAATGGCGCCAAGTCGCTCGGCCTGGAGCTTGCTTCGAGCGCGACTTTCGCCCAGTGCCAGGTCACCAAGGTGTTCCAGGCGGTGTGCTTCCGCGCACCGGCGAGCAGCACCGATCAGGCGACGGTCTCCGCGATCACTTCGAGCTTTACCTCCGGGGGCTACAACCTCAAGCAGGTGTTCCAGCAGTCCGCGGCCGCCTGCCCGGGGTCGTAAGGGAGCGCCCAACATGCACAGCCGTATGAGTAGTGCCAGCACCAGGTTCCTCGCCCGCCGCGCGCTCGCGCTCGCCGCCGCGGCCGCGGTGCTCGCGGTCCTCGCCGCCTGCAGCTCCTCGGGGGGTGCCCCGACCACGGTGAACCAGCAGACGACGACCGTGACGACGCAGCAGTACACGGGGCCGCCCGCGCAGAACGCCGACATTCAGGCGTTCCAGGTCAACCTGTGGCAGAACATCATTGCCTCGAACCGCTGTGGTGGCTGCCACCACCAGGGCGGACAGTCGCCGATGTTCGCGCGCTCGGACGACGTGAATCAGGCGTACCAGGCGGCGCTGCCGCTGGTGAATCTCACCAACCCCAGTCAGTCGACCCTGGTGCTGAAGGTCGGCAGCGGCCACAACTGCTGGGTCGCCGACCCGTCGGCGTGCGCCGCGACCATGCTGGTGTGGATCCAGAACTGGCTCGGCGCGGGCGCCACCTCCAGCACCGCGGTGGTGCTGACGGCTCCGCCGGTCCAGGCCGCCGGCGGCGGCAAGCAGTTCCCGGCGGATCCGACCGTCGGCAACCCGAGTTACCAGGCGAGCGTCTATCCGTTGCTCACCAGGTTCTGCTCGGGCTGCCACAACCCGTCCTCCGCCAGCCCGCAGCAGCCGTACTTCGCCGATCCCAACAACATCGACGCCGCCTATGTTGCGGCGCAACCCAAGATCAATCTGGCGCAGCCGAACCAGTCGCGCTTCTACGTGCGCCTTGCCAGCGAGTTCCATCATTGCTGGCCGACGGCGAGCTCGAACGGCGCGCCCGACTGTCCGGGGAGCGCCGCCGCGATGCTCGCGCAGATCACCGCGTTCGCGAACGGCATCCCGGTCACGCCCATCGATCCGACACTCGTGGTGTCGAACGCGGTGAGCCTCACCCAGGGGACGATCGCCTCGGGCGGCAGCCGCTTCGAGGGGTCGCTGATCGCCAAGTACATGTTCGAGACCGGCCAGGGCTCGACCGCCTACGATACGAGCGGCGTCACGCCCGAAGCGGACCTCACGCTCTCGGGCAACGTCAGCTGGGTCGGCGGCTGGGGCCTCGCCTTCGCGATGGGCAGCTCGGCGCAGGCCTCGACCAGCGCGAGCGCCAAGCTCGCCACCATGATCCAGGAATCCGGTGAGTACACGATCGAGGCGTGGGCGGCGCCCTCCGACGTCGCGCAGACCAACGCCTGGATCGTGAGCTACTCCGGCAGCAACACCACGCGCAACATGACACTCGGCCAGGCCACCGACCAGTACGAGGGTTTCACGCGCTCGAGCGTCACCAGCACGAGCGGCATGCCGCCACTCCTCACCACGACCGCCAACGGCGCGGCGCAGGCGGCCCTGCAGCACGTCGTGGTCACGTACGATCCGGTCAACGGCCAGAAGATTTACGTGAACGGTGCCGCAACCGGCGACGTGGATCCCTCCAAGGGGGGCTCGCTCGCCAACTGGGACAGCTCGTTCGCGCTGGTGCTCGGCAACGAAACCAGCGGGCAGCGGCAGTGGCAGGGCGTCATCAAGATGGTGGCCATCTACAATACCGCCCTGACCCCGGCGCAGATCACGCAGAACTTCAAGGCCGGCGTCGGCCAGAAGTACTACCTGCTGTTCGGCGTGAGCTCGCTCACCGGCGTGAACCAGTCGTACATCATGTTCACGGCCAGCCAGTACGACAATTACAGCTACCTGTTCTACCAGCCGACTTTCATCAGCCTGGATCCGAACGCCACGATCCCGGCGAATCTCAAGGTGGCTGGGCTGCGCATCGGGGTGAATGGGCTGCTGGCGCCCGCGGCGCAGTCCTTCGCGACGCTTAACACCATCATCGGTGGCGCGAGCTACAACGCGACCACCGGCCAGCAGCTCTCGCCGCTCGGAACGGTGATCCCGGTGTCGCTCGGCCCGGCCAACGATCTGTTCTTCCTGTCGTTCGACCAGCTCGGCAGCAGCACCCACACGTTCGTCGATCCGCCGGGGATACCGACGCCGCCGCTGCCTAACAACACACCGGTGCCCGACTTCGGCATCGCGACCTACGAGCGCTTCAACAACACGCTGTCGCGCCTCACCGGCGTGCCGATCACCGACCAGCTCGTGCAGACGCTCTACATGAGCTCGCAGCAGGCCATGCCGGCGACCTCGCTCATCTCGGCCTTCGTCTCCTCGGAGCAGACGGCCATGTCCGGGCTCGCCAACGCCTACTGCAGCGAGATGATGGCGAGCGCGAGCCTGCGCGATGCCTTCTTCGGCACGGGGCTCGATGCGAGCCTCACCGCGAGCGCCTCGGGCTTCTTCGGCGCGAGCGGCAGCGCCCAGCGCGCTATCGTCATCAACGGGCTCGCCAACGCCGTCGGCACCACCGCTGCGCCGCAGATGGCGAGCGCCGTGCAGGCCGAGAGCGACGCGCTGATCACACGCGTGCCGCAGATCAACGCCGCCGCCACCGTCACGCAGGCAACCGTCGCGGCCTGCACCGTGTCGCTGGCCAGCGCCGCGGTGACCCTGCAGTAAAGGGATTTGAGAGGTACCTCAAGATGCTGATCCGTAAGCGCCCGCCCCGGCCCAACCCGCCCGGCACCCCCTTCCGGCACGAGAATCACCCGCGCCCGGTGACGCGCCGCGACTTTCTCGCGGCCGGCATGATCGGCACCCAGGGCATGGTCCTCGGATCCGCCTGGCTCGGCTCATTGCTCAAGGCGCAGGCCGCGCGCGCCGCCGGGCTCGACGCCGACATCGCGGCGCTGCTTGCCCAGGGGCAATGCAACGTGCCCTCGGGCTCGGGCTCGCTGCCCTTCATCGTCTTCGACCTGGCGGGCGGCGCGAATCTGGTCGGCTCCGAGGCACTCGTGGGCGTGCAGGGCGGGCAGGCGAACTTCCTCTCGACCGCCGGCTACGGCAAGCTCGGCGTGCCCGGCAATATGGTGCCGACGTCCAGCACCTTCGTCTCGAGCGCCCTCGGGTTGTTGTGGCATTCCGACGGCGCGATCCTGCGCGGCGTTCTCACCAAGGCCTCGGTCGCGACCCAGGCCGGCACCAACGGCGCGGTGATTCCGGCGATGTCGCAAAACGACACGCAGTCGAACACCACCAACCCGATCTACGGTATCGCCGAGGCGGGCGCCAAGGGCACGGTAGTCAATCTGGTCGGCACCAATTCCTCGGTGTCGGGCGGCAATTCGATGGCCCTCATGTACACCATCCAGCCCGCGCTGCAGCCCACCACCATCCGCCAGCCCTCGGACGCGATCGCCCTTGCGCCGGTGCCGCCGGGCGGTGGCCCACCCGATCCGCTCGCGATCGCCGAGCTCGAGTCGGAGACGCGCATCAGCGCCGGCACCAGCCCCTACCAGGGCGCAGGCTCGGCCGGCAGCGAATTTACCGGTGCGCTCGGCAATCCGAGCGGCAGCACCCCGGGCGTGCAGCTCCTCCCCGGCGGCGGCAGTACGGATGCGGCCCTGAAGAATCAGGTGCGCTGCGCCTACGTGAAGGCCGCGAACACGGCCAACATCTTTGCCGCCGGTCCCGCGGGACTCGACCCGACCCAGGATCCGCTCATCGTCGGCGGCACGACGCCGATCTTTACCGCGGCGGACTTCCAGAGTCAGGATGTGCAGATGACCGCCTCGGTCATGAAGCTCGTGATCGACGGCTACGCCGGCGCGGGCACCATTTCGATGGGCGGCTATGACTATCACGACGGCTCGCGCGCCACCGGCGAGACGAAAAACTTCACCGCCGGACAGATGATCGGCGCGGTGCTCGAGTATGCCTCGCGCAAGGGCACCCCGGTCATGATCCAGATCCTGAGCGACGGCTCGCTCACCGCCAACAGCATGGTCGACACCAGCACCGCCGGGCGCAACAAGCTCGGCTGGCAGGGCGACAACTCCGCGGTGGCGGCCACCCTGTTCCTGGTGTTCAGCCCGAAGGGCCGCCCGGTACTGCGCAACGGAGTCGCCGGACAGCAGATCGGCTACTTCAGCTCCGACGGCTCCGTGGTCTCGAGCTCGAGCCCCGCGGCCAACTCCATCAACCAGATCCCCGAGCTCATGATGCTCAACTACATGGGACTGGCGGGCACGGACGCACAGTTCCCGACGCTGTTCCCCATGCAGGGCCTCGGCACGGCCGCGCAGCTGGCGGCCATGACGGTGTTCGAGCCGATCATCTAGGCGCGCTGGCGCCGCGCCGGGGCGGCGCCGGTGGGCACCGCAGCGCAACCGCCGACTGTCGCCGTGCGACGACTGCGCGGCCGGCGATGCGGGTCCCCAGGCGCTTTTCGCGCGCCGCTTCGTTGACAGTCTCGTCTGCGCTGTGCGAGGGTTCCCGCGCTTGCGCGCAGCTCGGCTTCACAGCCCGAAGGATCTTTTCTTGAGGTTGCAACGACCCAACGGTCCGGCGGCGCGTGACCGCCGGTCACGCGCGCGGATATTTCTCAAGTGCATGGCCGTGGCGCTGCTCGGCGCCGGCACGGCCGCGCGTGCGCAGCGCGACTACGGCCTCATCGCCCACGCCGCCCCGGATTTCACCCTGCACGCCGTCGCCGGCGGCAACGTGCGTCTCTCGGAGCATCGCGGCGAGGTCGTGGTTCTCTCGTTCTGGAGCAGCGCCTGCGACAGCTGCCGCCGGCAGCTCGACGCCCTCAACCGCAGTTTCGCCACCTACCGCTCCGCCGGGCTCGCGATCTACGGGGTGGGCGTCGATGACGTCCCGGCACGCGCGAGCGAGTACGCGCGCGGTCTGCCGGTCGCCTTCCAGATGCTGCTCGATCCGGACAAGGCGGTAGGCCGCGCCTACCAGGTGGACAATCTGCCGATGACCGTGCTGATCGATCGCAGCGGCACCGTCCGCAACGTGCTGCGCGACTACAGCGCCAAGAGCGACGACATCTACCTGCAGGAGTTGCGGGCTCTGCTGAACGAATGATCGGAACCAACATGCCCGATGCCTTCACGACTCGCGAGTTGGGCCGCGCGCCGCGCGGCTGGCGAAGCGCGGCTGCCGCGGGGCTCGGTTGCGCGCTGCTCGCCGCCGCTCAGCTCGCCGCCGCAGCCGCGCCGGCACGCGCACCGGCGCCCGCCACGCCGCCGCCGCCCGCGCCTCAGGCTGCCACGCCGCCCGCGACCCCGGCGGGCGATGGCGCCGAGGCGGCAGCGTCCTCCGACGCGACCTCATCCGACACGCGCGGCCTCGACGAACAGGTGCAGGACCTGAAGAAAGACGTAGTCGACCTCAATCGCGACCTGTTCGTTCTCGAGGAGGAGCTGCTGTTTCCGGCCAACACCCAGGTGGCGGTGTTTCTCGCGGTCGACGTCGGCGATTTCTTCGCGCTCGACTCGGTGCAGCTCAGGATCGATCGCAAGGAAGTCATCAACTATATGTACACGCCGCGCGAGGTCGACGCGCTGCTCAAGGGCGGCGTGCAGCGGCTTTATCTCGGCAACCTCAAGGTCGGCCCGCACGAGCTGGTCGCTTTCTTCAACGGCAAGGGTCCCAACGACCGGTCCTACAAGCGCGGCGCCTCGATCCGGTTCGAGAAGGGCATCGGCGCGAAATACCTCGAGCTGAAGATCGACGACCGGCAGAGAAAGCTGCAGCCGGAATTCGAGATCAAGGACTGGGAGTAACGCCCGGCATGCCTCCCCGGCTGGTTCGCACACTCTGCCTGGGAGCGGCCCTGGCGCTGCTCTCGGTGCCCGCATTCGCGCGGCGCCACGACCCGGAGAAGCTTCCCGAGATCCGCGTGCGCGACCTGCACTACGGCGACGCGCTCTTCTATTACTACCAGCACGACGACTTCGAGGCGCTTACGCGGCTCGCCGCCTACGAGTACTGGAATCGAATGCCGCACCACGAGGAGGACGCGCAGCTGCTCATGGGCGGCCTGTACCTCGCGCTCGGCATGCACAACGAGGCGGGCCGGCGTTTCGAAGCGCTGCTGAAGGACCCGGTGCCGAGCGGCGTGCGCAATGTCGCCTGGTTCTACCTGGCGCAGGTGTGGTACGCGCGCGGCTATCTCGATCGGGCGGCGATGGCGCTGGCGCGCATCAACGGCCGCATGTCGCCGGAGCGCGAATCGCAGAAGGAGCTGCTGCTCGGCAACGTGCTCATCCACCAGGGTAAGAACGACGAGGCCATTCGTCTGCTCTCGGCCTGGCGCGGCACCTTCAGCTGGTCGGCGTATGCGCGCTTCAACCTGGGCGTGGCACTCGTGCACGCCAATCGCCTCGCCGACGCCGACCCGTTCCTTACCGGGGTCGGCACGATGGTCGCCGGCACCGAGGAGCAGCTCGCCCTCAAGGATCGGGCCAGCCTGGCGCTCGGTTTTGCCTACCTGCAGGCGAGCCAGCCCGCCAAGGCGCTACCGGCGCTCGAGCGCGTGCGACTCAACGGCCCGTACTCGAGTAAGGCGCTGCTCGGCACCGGCTGGGCCGAGGCCTCGCTCGGCGACTACCAGGGCGCGCTCGGGCCGTGGATGGAGCTGCGCAAGCGCAACGTGCTGGATGCGGCAGTACAGGAGTCCTATCTCGCTGTTCCCTATGCGTTCGGCAAGCTCAACGCCAATGCGCAGTCCGCCGAGTATTACGAGAGCGCGGTGGAATCGTTCCAGGCCGAGACCGGCCGGCTGGATGCCGCCATCGCCCGCATCGAGCAGGGCGATATGCTCAAGAGCGTGCTGCAGAGCCGCAAAGGCACGCAGACCTACGGCTGGTTCTGGCAGCTGAAGAATGTGCCCGACGCCCCCGAGTCGCGCTACCTGTACATGGTGCTCGCCGGCAACGACTTTCAGGAGGGGCTGAAGAACTACCGCGACCTGGAGCACATGAGTGACCTGCTGCAGCGCGGCGGATACGACATGGAAGCCTATGAGGACATGATCGAGACTCGCGAGCGGGCCTACGGACAGCGGCTGGCGACGGTCGATGCGCTGCTCGGCTCGGACGCGGTCGCACGGCTGCAGCAGCGCAACGTCGAGCTCGCCGGGCGGCTGCAGACGATCGAGGCGCGGCACAACGTCGCGGCGCTCGGCACCGAAACCGAGCGCGACCAGTGGACACGCGTCCAGCGGATGGAGGGCGGGCTCGCCGGCGCGCCCGACGACCCCGAGAACAAGGACCTGCGCGAGCGACTCGCGCTCGTGAAGGGCGTGCTGCTGTTCCGCCTCAACGATGCCTACAGCGCCCGGCTGTGGGAGGAGCAACGGTCGCTCAAGGATCTGAACCTCGCGCTGCACGAAGCGCAGAGCCGCTGGATCCGCGTCGAGCAGGCGCGGCGCGCCGTGCCGACCAACACCGGCGAGTTCGCCACGCGCATCGCCGCGCTGCGCGCACGCATCGACGCACTGGCGACACGACTCGCCGCTACCGGGCAGCGGCAGTCCGACTACCTGGCGCGCGTCGCGGTCAGTGAGCTCGAGGATCAGAAGTCGCGCCTCGCCGCTTACCAGGTGCAGGCGCGCTTTGCGCTCGGCGGGATGTACGATCGCGCGGCCAACGCCGGAGCGGCTCCCGCGAAGGCTCCGGCGGCCCAGCAGAAGGGCGCGGAGGAGGAGCCGTCGGCCGAAGGCGCGGCTCCCGCGTCGCCGCCGACCGAACCCCCGGCGCCCGGGGAATCGCCGCCGCAGGCACCCGCGAGCGAGCCGCCACCTGAGGCGCCGCGCGCTGAGGCGCCACCCGCCGAGGCACCGCCCGCTCAGGCGCCTGCGGCCGGGACGCCGCCGACCGAGACGCCGCCGACCGAAACTCCACGGGCCCAAACGCCATCTCCGAGTACGCCGGAGCCGCCGCGGTGAGAGTGCGCGTGCGACCCATGCTGCTGGCATTGACGGCGGGGGCGGCATCGCTGCCGCTGGCGGCGCAGTCGCCGCCCCCGCAACCTACCATCGGCGATATCAAGTCGCGCTCGGTCGAAGTTCACCGTGATACTCCCGCCAGCCCGAGCGTCGAAAAGGCGATGGAGAACTATCGCCGCTTTCTCGAGCTGCAGAACACCGACCCCAAGCTGCGCGCGGAGGCGATGCGCCGCCTCGGCGACCTGAACCTGGATTCCGGCGAGCTCACGCGCATGGAGCAGGAAGTCACCGCGCAGGACCTGCAGGGGGCCGAGGCGATCCGGCTCTACACGACGCTCCTCAAGGCCTATCCGGACTACACGCGCAACGACCAGGTCCTGTACCAGCTGGCGCGCGCCTACGAGGTGATGGGCCAGGCCGACCCGGCGCTGAACGCCCTCGACCGGATCGTGCAGCGCTATCCCAACACGCCGCAGCTCGCCGAGGTGCAGTTCCGGCGTGGCGAGCTGCTGTTCTCGGCCAAGCGCTACCCCGAGGCCGAGCGCGCCTATGCGGCGGCGATCGAACGCGGGCCCGCGTCCGGCTTCTATCAGCAGAGCCTCTACAAGCACGGCTGGTCGTTATTCAAGGAGTCGCGCTCCGATGAGGGGCTGCCGTCCTTCGGCCGGGTGCTCGACCACGAGCTCGGCACCAGCGGCAAGGGCCGCAGCGTCGAGAGCCTGAAGCGCGCCGACCGTGAGCTGGTCGAGGACACGCTGCGCGTCATGAGCATCGCCTTTTCCTATAACGAGGGCGCTGGCACGCTCGAGCACTACGTGCAGCAGCAGGGTCAGCGCCCGTATACCTATCTCCTCTATCAGCGGCTCGGCGACCTGTTCGTCGACAAGCAGCGCTACCAGGACGCGGCCGGCACCTACCGCGCCTATGTCGCGCTCGACCCCTACAGCGACCAGGCGCCCCATCTCGCCATGTCGGCGATCGAGGCCTACGGCAAGGGAGGGTTCAGTCAGCTGGTGCTCGATGGTAAGCACGAGTTCGTCGAGCGCTACAACTTCGATTCACCGTACTGGAAGACGCGCACCAAGGCTGCCAATCCAAAGGTGGTGGCGGAGCTCAAGACCAACCTGAAGGACGTGGCCACTTATTTCCACTCCACTGCGCAGAAGAGCGGCCGCGGCTCCGACTACGAGGAGGCGGCACGCTGGTATCGCTCGTACCTGAAATCCTTCCCCGGGGATGCCGACTCGGCCGCGACCAACTACCTGCTGGCCGAGGCACTGTTCGCCAGCCGTCACTACGAGGAGGCGGCGACCGAGTACGCGCACACCGCCTACGAGTATCCGCGCAACGACAAATCGGCGACTGCGGCGTACGCCGGGCTGGTGTCGTACGAGAAGGGCGAGGCGAGCCTCTCGGGCGCCGACAAGGACGCCTGGCACAGGCGCGCCACCGACGCCGGGGTGAAATTCGCGCAGACCTTTCCCGAGCATCCCGACAGCGCCGGCGTCCTGACGCGCGCCGCCGAGGACATCTTCGCCGCCGGCGACCGGCCCCGCGCCATGAGCGTCGCCGAGGTGCTGTTGTCGCGGCAGCCGCCGGTCGACAACGCCAAGCAGCGCATCGCCTGGACCATCCTCGCGCAGTCGCATTTCGATCAGGGCGAGTACTCCCAGGCCGAGCCTGCCTACGTGCACGCACGCGCGCTCGCCGGCAACGACGACAAGACGCGCACCGATCTCACCGAGCGCCTCGCGGCATCCGTCTACAAGCAGGGCGAGGCGAAGCAGAAGGCCGGCGATGGCGCGGGGGCGGTCGAGGACTATCTGCGCGTCGCGCGCGTGGCGCCCGATTCGAAGATCCGCTCGAACGCGGAGTACGACGCCGCCGCGGAGCTGATCCAGCTGAAGAGCTGGGACCGCGCCATCACGGTGCTGGAAGGCTACCGGCGCGATTTCCCATCGAGCCCGCTCGCGGCCGAAGTGACGCGTAAGCTCGCGTTTGCCTACGGCGAAGCCAACCGGCCGGGAGAGGCGGCCGCGGAATTCGAGCGCATCGCCGCGAGTTCGACCGAGGAGGCGGGCGTGCGGCGTGAGGCGCAGATCCAGTCCGCCGATCTCTATGCCAAGGCCGGCAACCAGCCCAAGGCCGTGGCGATGCTCGAGAAGTTCGTCGCCACTAACCCGACACCGGTGTCGGACGCGGTCGAGGCGCGGCAGAAACTCGCCGAGTACGCCGCCAAGGGAGGCGACAGCGCGCGGCGCGACCATTGGTACCGCGAGATCATCGCGGCCGACGCCCAGGCGGGAGCGCAGCGCACCGAGCGCACACATTACCTGGCGGCGAAGGCACAACTGACGCTCGCGGCCCCGGCGCGCGACGCCTTCCGTGCGGTGCGCCTCACCGTGCCGCTCAAGAAGAGCCTGGTGGAGAAGCGGCGCGCGCTGGAAGCCGCGATGGGCGGCTACAAGGCGGCGGCCGACTACCAGGTCGCCGAGGTAACCACTGCCGCGACCTACGAGATGGCGGAGCTCTACCGCACGCTGGCGCACGACGTGATGAGCTCCGAGCGGCCCCCGAACCTCAAGGGCGATGCACTCGAGGAATACAACTCGCTGCTCGAGGAACAGGTATTTCCGTTCGAGGAGCAGGCGATCAAGGCGCACGAGCTCAACGCCACGCGCGCCAAGGACGGCCTGTACGATGAATGGGTCCGCAAGAGCTTCGCCGCGCTCGCAGAGCTCAAACCCTCCCGCTATGGCAAGACGGAGCTGACCGAGGATGTGGTCGCCAGGCTCGAGTAACCGCGCCGCCGTGCGCTTCGCCGTGACGCGGGCGACGCGAGCCGCGCTCGCGGCGCTCGTCGTGCTCGCCGGATGTCACTCCGCACCCCGGCAGCCCGAGCGTCCGGTGGCTCCCGTGCCGGTGCCGCCCGCACCCGCGGTTTCTGCACCGGTGCCCGCGGGCGCCAGCCGCGCTTCCGCGGCTAACGCGAGCCCCGCGATGCCGGGCGCCGCCGGCGCCGCAGGCGCGGCCGCCGGTGCCGCCCCGCCGCGCCCCGTGGTGCCGCCCGCGGCGAGTGCGGACTTCGCGCGCTCCGTCGGTTACATGCGCGCCGGCAACGCGACCGAGGCCGAGCTCGGTTTCCAGCAGTTTGCGCTCGAGTACCCGCAATTCGCAGCCCCGCTCGCGAATCTCGGCATCCTCTATCGCAAGGCCGGACGGCTCGATGAGTCCGAGCGCGCGCTCAAGAGCGCGGTGGAGCACGAGCCCGCGAGCGCCGTCGCCTGGAGCGAGCTCGGCGTCACGCAGAGGATGCGCGGGGAGTTCAAGGACGCGGCGTCCTCCTACGAGCAGGCCATCGCGGCCGACCCGCAGTTTGCAGCCGCGTACCGCAACCTCGCCGTAGTGTCGGACCTCTATCTTGGAGATCCGGGGCGGGCGCTGGCTGCGCTCACCCGCTACCAGGAGCTCACGCACGAAGAGAAGCCGGTGGGCAGCTGGATCGCGGAGCTGCGGCAGCGCCTCGGACTGCCACCGGCGAAGCGCCCCGAGGCCGCGCCGGAGACGCCGGCGACACAACCGGGCGCGGCGCCGGTTGGCGAGCCGGGTGAGACGCACGCGGCCGCGCCGGGAACCTCGCCGGCCGCGGCGCGGCCCAACGGAGCAGCCACCGGCTCCGGAGGAGGAGTCTGATCATGCGTACCGTTCTCATGCTCATCACCGCGCTCGTCTGCGCCTCTGCGCAGGCACAGCAGAATCCCGGCACCGCGCCCGCCGGCAGCAGGCCGCCGGCTGCGGTGCCGTCTCCCGATCAGCTCGAGCCCGCCGTCGATACGAGCGCTGCGACGACGCCCGATGCGGCGCCCGCACGCGCCGCCGCCGCGCGCGGCGCCACTGCGGCGGGCGTGACGCCAAAGAGCGACAAGACGACGGCGGCCCGCGGCGCGAAGGGCCCCGATCGGGTCGAGCTCGAGACCACGGAGATCACCGGCAACCGCGAGCTCCCCAAGGTGCTCTATATCGTGCCGTGGAAGCGCTCCGATCTCGGCGATCTCGTCGGCAAGCCCGCCAACAGCCTGCTGGACGACGTGCTGCAGCCGATAGATCGCGACGTGTTCCTGCGCCAGAATCGTTACTACGACGCCCTCAAGCCCGATGCGGCCGGGCCCGGGGCGGGCACAGTGCCGGGTTCTGGCGACAAGCCATGAGGGAAGGCGCCGCAGCCGTTCAGGATGAGAGCTGGGTCGCAGCTTTTTCGGCTTATGTCATTCAGTTTTCACACGCTTGCGTCCCCATGTGTGGGGGTTTCTTGACCGGGAGAGTCAGATGCAGATCTGGAGTCTGATCGTGCGTTTCTTTCAGGGCGGCGGGGACTTCATGTACCCCATCGCCATCGTGTTTGTATTTGGACTGGCGATCGCCATCGAGCGCTGGGTCTATCTCGCGGCCACCGCGGCGCGTAATCGCGGCCTGTGGAAAGAGATCGTGCCGCTGCTCTCGCAGGGCAACTTCCGCGGCGTCGCACAGCTGACCTCGAAGTCGTCGTCGGCCATCGGGCACATCCTCAATTACGGCCTGGCGCGCATCCAATCGGCCCGTCGCCGCGACGACATCGAGAAGGCGATGGAAGAGAGCCTGATGGAGGTCGTGCCGCGGCTCGAGAAGCGCACGCACTATCTGGCCACCTTCGCTAACCTGGCGACACTGCTCGGGCTGCTCGGCACCGTGATGGGCCTGATCCGCGCCTTCGCCGCGGTGGCGACCGTGAACCCGGCGGAGAAGGCCAACCTGCTCTCGGCGAGTATCTCGGTGGCGATGAACTGCACCGCCTTCGGCCTCATGACCGCGGTGCCGCTGCTGTTCGTCCATGCGTGGCTGCAGACCAAGACCACCGACGTGATCGACAGTCTGGAGATGGCGTCGGTGAAGTTCCTCAACGCCATCACCGAGCGGCAGACGGCGCCCGCGGCCGCCTGAAGCGCAGCACCCGCGCGTACCAGACCGCCGAGCGAACCGCATGCGCCGCTCTTATCAGAACCGTAAGCTGGAGCGCCACGCGCGCAAGCCGGCCGAGCTGCTGCTCGTTCCGATGATCGACATCTTCACGGTGTTGGTCACATTCCTGCTGATGACCGCGGTGTTCTCCCGCACCGTGATCCTGCAACTGAACCTGCCGCCGCCAAACACGACCTGGAAGGAGCCGCCGCCGGGACTGCAGCTCGAGGTAATGGTGCGCAAGAACCTGCTGCAGGTCGCAGACCGCAATACCGGCCCGCTCGCCACGATCCCCAATACAGCTGGCGGCTACGACTACGAGGGCCTGACGGAGTACCTGAAGCGCGTGAAGGCCAGGTTCCCCGACAAGACCGACGCCAGCATCCTGCTCGAGTCCGATACCCCTTATGACACGGTGGTGCAGGTCATGGACCGCGTGCGCGTGTTCGAGGCGGGACAGGGCATGAGCACCGTGCAGGCGGAGCTGTTCCCCGACATCTCCATCGGCGATGCGCCTTCGACCACCGAGGCACCGGGCGCGGCCGCGCCGGTCGCCGCAGCACCCGCGGCCAGTGCCCCGCGCGCCGCCACGGGTGGCGGGGGTCACTCGTGAGCATGTCGAACCGCGCGCGCCGCATGGCGCAGCACCACCAGCGTCACAAGGCCGACGCGCAGCTCAACCTCATCCCGCTGATCGACATCCTGTCGGTGATGGTGGCGTTCCTGCTGGTGTATTCGACCGAGGTCGAGGTGATCCAGAACTCCAAGGGCATCGAGATCCCGCAGTCGATCACGCAGACGGCACCGAAGCAGTCGGTGGTGGTGATGATCACCCGCGAGGATCTGTTCGTGCAGGGCGAATACATCGCGAAGGTGAAGGACATCGAGGCCGCGAACACCCCGTTGATCGCGCCGCTCAGCGCCGCTCTCAAGCGCCCGATGCTGGTGGGGCAGACGACGACCGAGCAGGACATCGCGCAGCGCGAGATCACCATCATGGCGGACAAGGCACTGCCCTACGAGGTGCTGAAGCGCGTCATGCAGACCTGCACCGACGCCGATTACGGCAAGATTTCCCTCGCCGTGATCCAGAAGGAAAAGCCGGTCGCGGCCGGCCAGGTGAAGACGGGTTAGTGCCGGCATGATGCTCGCCCCCTATTACCGCGAATACGAGCTGCCCTGGGAAGGCGACCCGGAGTCGGGCGAGCGCTTTCGCAAGATCCTGCGGGTGCTGCTCATCGTGCTGGTGGTGCTCGGGATCCTGTTCCCGCTGCTGCCGACGCCGAAGCGCGAGGCGGCGCAGGACATTCCGACGCGGCTCGCGAAGGTGATGCTCGAGAACAAGCCGAAGCCGCCACCACCGCCGCCGAAGCCACAGGAGCAGCCGAAGGTCGAGCCCAAACTCGCGGTGGTGAAGCCGCCTCCGCAGGTCGATCTCAAGGAGCTCGCGCGCCGCAAGGCCCAGCGGCAGCTCAATCAGGTGAAGGACGAGCTCGCCGACCTGCGCGAGCAGATGGACCTGACGCCGCTGCAGACCAAGAACCTCTCCGGCTCGGTCAGCGCCGACTCGCATGCGGAGCGCTCCCTGATCACCTCCAGGGTGGGCGCGGGCTCGGGTGGCATCACCTCCGCCAACGCCAGCCGCGGCTTTGGCACGGGTGCGGGCTCGCTCACCGGGCACACGGCGACCGCGGTCACTTCCTCGGTGGCGCTCGCCAGCGCCAACAACCGCAACGTCCATTCCGGCGGCGGCGGCAAGGCGGGACGCTCGCCCGAGGAGATCGCGCTGGTCTTCGACCGCAACAAGGGGCGCATCTACAACCTGTACGCCCGCGCCTTGCGTGACAACGCGGAGCTGCAGGGCAAGCTGGTGCTCGAATTCACCATCGCTTCCAACGGCACGGTGACCATGTGCCGCGTGGTGTCGAGCGACCTGAAGGATCCGGAGCTCGAGAAGAAGATCATCGCGCTGGTGCGCCTGTTCCAGTTCCAGCCCGAAGACGTCGATGCGGTCACCGCTACCAAGCCGATCGACTTTTTCCCGACGTCGGCCTAACCTCTCCCGGGCGCTGGTCGCATGAGGCAGCCATGAATCTCAACTCCGAGATCGAGTTCTTCGGCGAGTTGCGCACCGTCGACAAGGCCCGCCTGCTGAATCTGTTCCTGCACGAGCTCGCGGAAGAGGCACGCGGCACCTACGGTCCGGACGCCGAACAGGTACACGACGGCGCACACCTGCGTTTCGTCAATGAGCTCGTCTTCCGCCTGACGC
>DASXKA010000171.1:0-15041 GCA_036497085.1 Steroidobacteraceae bacterium
CGCACCCATGCCTTCAGGGATCTGCAGCTGGCTCATGACCTCGCGCATCTGGTCGCGATCCTCGCCCTCGATGCGGCGCGAGACGCCGCCGGCGCGCGGATTGTTCGGCATCAGCACCAAAAAGCGTCCGGCGAGGCTGATGAAGGTGGTGAGCGCTGCGCCCTTGGTCCCGCGCTCCTCCTTCTCCACCTGTACGATGAGTTCCTGGCCTTCCTGCAGCAGCTCGCGGATGTTCATCCGCCCACCCGGGGGCTGCTGACGGAAGAAGTCCCGGGAGACTTCCTTCAGGGGAAGAAAGCCATGGCGCGGAGCGCCGTAGTCAACGAAGCAGGCTTCGAGGGAGGGCTCGATGCGGGAAATGCGGGCTTTGTAGACGTTGGCTTTCTTCTGCTCGCGGGAAGGTAAGTCGATACTCAGGTCAAACAGTTTTTGTCCATCAACCAGAGCGACGCGCAACTCCTCTTCCTGAGTTGCATTCACTAACATTCTCTTCATGTGCCCTACTTGTACGTTGAGGGGCCGGCAAGCACACGACGGGAGGCCGCGGGACGTTCAGTCCGCGGCAGCGAAGTTTTCCAGCAACCGACAAGGGAGTGCGACTCTCGTTGTTCATGTTATTAGCCGCCTCACCAGGGAAGCGGCACGGAGGAAACCTTCGGTGAACTCAACCGTCGGCCCCATCTGCGGAAGCTCTCGGCTCGAGAGTTTCTACGCAGGTGGCGCGATCTTGTCCGCCCAATGCGATGGCCTCGATTTAAGAGGTCCAACTAAAGAGGCCTGGCGGCCTAAGAGGCAGTCCAAGCCATTGGCGCGTCCGCATCACGGACGACGGCGCAGAGTATACTCGACAGACCATTGTAGAAACAATGCCTTACGTTGAGGATCCCTTGCCGGAGCACGACAGCCAGGAAATCCGCACCCAGGTGCAGCACCTGGAGGTGACGGCGGAGGAGGCCGGACAGCGGCTCGATAATTTCGTCCTCAAACGCCTCGGCGACGTGCCGCGCAGCCGCGTCTACCGCGTGATCCGCAAGGGCGAGGTCCGGGTCAACGGCCGCCGCGCCGGGCCTGAGACGCGTCTCAAGGCTCAGGACCGGATTCGCCTTCCGCCGGTGCGGCTGCTCCCAGCGCCGGAGCCGGGCAAGCCCCACGCGGAACTCCTCGGGCGCGTCCACAGCGCGGTTATCCACGAGGATGCGAGGCTCCTGGTGCTCGACAAACCCTCCGGGGTCGCCGTGCACGGCGGCAGCGGCGTCAGCTCGGGGGTGATCGAGGCGTTGCGGGCGCAGCGGCCCCACGAATCCCTCGAGCTCGTGCACCGCCTCGACCGGGACACGAGCGGATGCCTGCTCGTGGCACGCGATACCGCCACCCTGCGAACGCTCCACGCGCTGCTGCGCGAGGACGGTTTCGAGAAACGTTATCTCGCGCTCCTCAAGGGCAAATGGGACCTCGGCGAAAAGCGCATCGACGTGCCGCTGCGCACCGACACGCGCGTCGGCGGCGAGCGCACTGTGCGCGCCGACGCCTCCGGCAAGCCCTCGGTCAGCCGCTTTCGACCCGTGCAGTTCTTCGGGCGCGTGGCGACGCTCGTCGAGGTCACGCTCGACACCGGCCGCACCCACCAGATTCGCGTGCACGCCGCACATGCCGGTCACCCGGTGGCGGGCGATGCCAAGTACGGTGACGGAGACTTCAATCGCGAGCTGCGCGCGCTGGGGCTCACGCGCATGTTCCTGCACGCCTCGAGCCTGAGTTTCACCTGGCCGCAGGGGGGCGAGTTCAGCGTCAACACGCCGTTGCCCGGCGAGCTGGCGGCGGTGCTGGAGAAGCTCGGGGCCGCGCCGCGCCTCGCGGCTACGGCACCCGATAGCCGGCGGCACGCAGCGCGCCGGCGAGCCAGATGAGCGGCAGCCCGATGAGGGCCGTCGGATCCTGGCTCTCGACGCAGTCGAAAAGCGCGATGCCTGAGGCCTCGGCGCGAAAGCCGCCGGCACAATCGAACGGCTGCTCACGCGCGACGTAACGCTCGATCTCACCTGCGCCGAGCGCCCGGAACAGCACCGAGGTCGTATCGACGTGCGCCCGGTGCAGGCCCGAGCCGAGCAGCACGCAGGCGGTGTAGAAATGTGCAATGTGCCCCGAGAGACGCCCGAGCTGCTCGCGGCAGCGCCCGGCATCGCCGGGCTTGTCGAGGACGTCACTCCCGCACGCCGCCACCTGGTCGCTACCGATGACCAGCGCCTCCGGCTGGCGGACGCCCACCGCCTGCGCCTTGGCCGTCGCGAGTCGCAGCGCCCGATCAGTCGGGGATTCTCCGGCAAGGTGCTGCTCGCCGACGCCCGGCGCCACCACCTCGAACTCGACCCCAAGACGCGCGAGGAGCGCGCGGCGATACGGGGACGTCGAGGCCAGGATGAGTTGCGGCACGCGGACACTCAGGCGTGTGAATCGCCTTCGAGAAACAATGGCTTAGCCCCAAATCCGGCTTTGACTTGGGAGGACTCGCTACCTATTATACGCGCCCCATGTCGGAGCCTTGGTCGAGGCCGCTCGAAGTGGACCGGTTGGCTGACGGTGCAGCGGAGGTCGACTTTGTCGTTCCGCTCGCGGAGCTGACCGGGGTGGCCGCGGGGGTTGCAGGAAGTGTCGCGGGGCGCGCGCGCTTCGGGCGGGCACACGGGTTTCCCGAAGTAGAGCTAACGGTACGGGGGGCGGCGACACTTCAGTGCCAGCGCTGCATGCAGCCGATGAGCGTACCCGTCGATGCGGTCGTCAAGGTTGCGCTGGTTGCCTCCGAGGCCGAGGTTGCGCGCGTTCCGACCGAGCTCGAGCCGGTGCTGGCACCCGCAGGCCGAATCAGCATCGGCGAGCTCATCACGGAGGAGCTGCTGCTGACACTGCCCATCGTGGCCCTGCACGGTGAGGGCGAGGCGTGTGCGCCGGCGGAGCGCGCCGCCGGGGAGCACGGGCAAGATACGCACAGGCCGTTCGCGCGGCTTGCTGACCTGCTGAAAAGCTAGAGTGAATCGAATCAGGAGCTGATCATGGCTGTTCAAAAGAGCCGCAAGACACCCTCGCGACGCGGCATGCACCGCTCGCACGACGGTCTCGCGAAGCCGGCGCTGTCGACCGATCCACAGTCGGGCGAGACTCATCTGCGGCACCGCATTACTCCCGATGGCTTTTATCGGGGCCGGCGCGTGATCGAGAAGCCGGCCGAGACCGAAGAGAAGGACTAGTCCCCGTCGCCGCGCCGTACCCGGGGGCACGCGTGCTGCCGATCGCGATCGACGTGATGAGCGGCGATCATGAGCCGCGCGAGTACGTGGCGGGTGCGCTGCGCGCCCTCGCGGACGATGCGGAGCTGCAGGCGACGCTGGTCGGCGACCCAAAGCTGATCTCGGCGGCGCTCACCTCGCAGCCGGATGCCATCCGCGCGCGCACCGCGGTGGCGGCCGCCTCGCAGGTGGTCACGATGGGGGAGAAGCCGCGCGAGGCCATCCGCCACAAGAAGGACTCCTCGATGCGCGTGGCGATCGACCTGGTGCACGCCGGCACCGCCAGCGCCTGCGTGAGCGCCGGCAATACCGGGGCGCTGACCGCCATCGCGCATTTCGTGCTGAAGACGCTGCCGGGCGTCGAGCGGGCCGCAATCATCTCGGCGATCCCGGCCGCCCACGGCCACACCCACATGCTCGATCTCGGCGCCAACACCAAGGCGACCCCCGAGCAGCTGCGCCAGTTCGCGGCCATGGGGGCGATCATCGCGCGCGATATGTACGGCGTGGCGGCGCCGCGCATCGGGCTGCTCAACATCGGCGAGGAAGACATGAAGGGACACGAGGTGGTTCAGGCGGCGCACGCGCTCCTCGGCGGCAGCGGCCTGAACTACGTGGGCTTCGTCGAGGGCGACGACATCTTCACGGGCGACGTCGACGTCGTGGTCACCGACGGCTTCACCGGCAATGTGGCGCTCAAGACCATGGAGGGCGTCGCGGGCCTGATCGCCGATCGCCTGCGGCAGGAATTTCAGGCTTCGTTTCTCGACCGCGTCGCCGGCGCGATCGCGCGGCCGGTTCTGCGCCGGGCGGCGGCCGGACTCGATCCCCGGCGCTACAACGGCGCCTGCATGGTCGGCCTCAGCGGGATCGTGGTAAAAAGCCACGGTCGGGCCGACGGAGTCGCCTTCTCGCGCGCCATCGGCACGGCGGCGCTGGCGGCGCGCCGCGGGCTCACCACACACATCGCGCAGGCGCTCAACGCGCAGGGGGCCGCGGCTTGATTCATTCGCGCATCGCCGGCACCGGCTCGCACCTGCCAGAGAAGGTCGTCACTAACTTCGACCTCGAGAAGATGGTCGACACGAGCGATGAGTGGATCCGCACCCGCACCGGCATCGAGCGGCGTCACGTGGCGGCCGACGGGGAGACGACGGTCGATCTCGCCGAGTTCGCCGCGCGCCGCGCGCTGGACGCCGCGGGTATCGCACCGCAGGACGTCGACTTCATCGCCTTCGGCACGACGACCCCCGACCTGGTATTCCCCAACTGCGGGGTGCTGCTGCAGGCGCGGCTCGGCTGCCGCAACGTGCCGGCCTTCAGCGTCGAGACCGCGTGCGCGGGCTTCATGTACGCGCTCTCGATCGCCGACAAGTATGTGCGCTGCGGCGAGGCGAAGCGCGCCCTGGTGATCGGCGCGGAGACGCTTTCGCGGATCACGGACTGGAGCGACCGTTCCACGGCGGTGCTGTTTGCCGACGGCGCGGGCGCGGTCGTACTGGAGCCGGCGAGCGAGCCCGGAGTGCTGTCGACGCACCTGCACGCCGACGGCTACTACAAGGATCTCCTGTATTGCGGCGCCGGTGTTTCCCGCGGCCTGGGGCAGAAGCTGGCGATCACCATGTCGGGGAACGAGGTCTTCAAGGTAGCGGTTACCAAGCTCGGCCAGGCGGTTGATGAGACGCTCGCGGCGAACGGCCTCGACCGCAGCGCGCTCGACTGGCTGGTGCCGCACCAGGCCAACATCCGGATCATTCAGGCGACCGCCCGCAAGCTCGACATGCCCATGGAGCGGGTCATCGTCACCGTGCAGGAGCACGGCAACACCTCCGCAGCTTCTGTGCCGCTCGCGCTCGATGTCGCGGTGCGCGACGGACGGATCAAACGCGGCGAGCTGCTGCTGCTCGAGGCGTTCGGCGGGGGTTTTACCTGGGGATCGGCGCTGGTGCGCTACTAGTAAAAAAAACGCCGCGCGGTGCGCGGCGTTTTCATCGGTTTCAGAGACTGGCGCTTACTTCGATACCGACCGCTTGAACATCCGGTCGATTTTCTCATTGGTCGCGTCACAGCACGACTGACTGGCATGGGCCGCAGCCAGCGCCTGATTGGCGGTGCTCTGCGCACCACTCGCAGCCTGTCCGGCCGAGGAGGCCGTGCTGCTCGCTGCGTCAGCGGCGCTCTTCGCGCCCGACACGTCACTCTGAGCCTTAGCCACTTGAGCCTTCAGGTCGTCAATCTGTGCCTGGAGGGGCTTCAGATCCGTACAAGCTGCCATTCCCACCACCAGCGCCGCGGCAGCCGCAGCTTTCACAATGCTCGCGCACTTCATAGCAAGTCCCCTTTGGGTTGTTGATTCGGGATGCCTTGATAACCGATGCGACTCCGGTGGGCAAGTTCCGCCGTCTTCGCCGCGCGCAACTGCATCAAATTTGCGGTTGGAATGCAACTGCGAAGAGGCCGGATGTCTTCGTCCCGCGACAGCAACGCTCGCGCTCGCTGCGGCAATTCGCGCGACTGACTGAACAACGGCTGAACGATTTTTCAGCGGAATTACAGTCATCGGCGCACGCGACGCGTCGCAGCGAAGCGCACGGCGCGTGGTGTTGATGTCGGAGTGGCGAAGTGCCCATGCAGCGCGCGTGTTTGCGAGGCGGCGCGCTTGCCGCGGCCCCACGCGGCGCACGTTTTCCGAGGCGAGGCGCAGACGTGACCGATGGCTTGGCCGGAGTGCTTCGGTCAGATGACCGGCCCCTGCGGAACGGGTTTTTCACGCGACTCGCAGCCAGCTCTTGCCGAAGAGGGCGATATGGATATAATTACAGTAGCTGTATAGATAAACAGGCATGCTCAAAATGTCCGACCTCACCCCCCGCCAGACACAGATTCTGCGCCTCATTCAGCGGTTCATCGGCGAGACCGGCATGCCGCCCACGCGGGCCGAGATTGCCGAGGAGCTCGGCTTTCGTTCGGCCAATGCCGCCGAAGAGCACTTACGGGCGCTCGCCCGCAAAGGTGTCATCGCACTCGTGCCCGGTACCTCCCGCGGCATTCAGCTGAAAGACACGATCCGGGAGCAGATGGGGCTGCCGCTCATCGGACGGGTGGCCGCCGGTAAGCCGATCTTCGCCGAAGAGAATTTCGAGGCGCGTCTCGCGATCGATCCGGAGGTGTTCCAGCCGCGGCCGCATTACCTCCTGAGGGTTACCGGCATGAGCATGAAAGATGCCGGCATCCTCGATGGCGATCTGGTCGCGGTGCACCGCACCTCCGAGGTCCGGAGCCGACAGATCGTGGTGGCGCGCCTGGAGAACGAGGTCACCGTCAAACGTTATCGCCAGGAAGGCTCCGTCGTGTGGCTGCTGCCCGAGAACCCCGAGTTCGAGCCGATCAGGGTGGATCTGAAAGAGCAGCCGCTGCTCATCGAGGGCATTGTGGTGGGAGTGGTGCGCCGGGGCCGCGCGAGCGGGTTCATGTGACCTCATGTGCATATGGATGGCGCTCCGAAGCTCGCTCGGCTGCTCGAGCATCCGGCTATCTGGCGCGGCCGCGGCGCCGCACGCCTCGAGACGCTGGCCAGCGGCTTCGCGGCGCTTGATGAGTCGCTGCCCGGTCGAGGCTGGCCCCGCAGCGGACTGATCGAGATTCTCGCCGCGCGCTTCGGCAGCGGCGAGCTGTACCTGCTGTTGCCCGCGCTCGCGGTGCTGACACGTGCCGCGGCGGCGCGCTGGTGCGTGTGGGTCGCGCCTCCCTTGATGCCGTTCGCGCCGGCACTCGCTGCCGCAGGTCTGGCGCTCGACCGTGTGGCGGTGGTCGGGGGTGCGCGTCCGTTGTGGGCTTTCGAGCAGGTGCTCGGCTCGGGCGCCTGTGATGCGGCGCTCGCTTGGGTTGGGCAGCCGAAGCCGCGTGAGCTGCGCCGTCTGCAGCTCGCCGCAGAGCGCGGCCGGACGCTCGGGGTGTTATTTCGCCCACGAAGCGCTGCCCGGGAGGCATCTCCGGCGGTGCTGCGTCTCGGCCTCACGCCGCTCGCGGCCGGCGTGCGTGTCACTCTCCTGAAGGGCCGCGGCGCGGTTCGCGGCACGATCGAGCTGAGCTGGCCTCCCGGCGCACCCGGGCGCACGCGAGGCTGAAGATGGCCTTGCTTTCCATACCCGGCGCGCGGGTCGCGGACCTGACTGTCGGCACGCCCGGGGAGGCACCCGACCCTGCCACGCCGGCGCCTCATATCGTGCCACTGCACGCGCTCGCCCCGCCGCACCTGCCTGATGCATCGGCGCGCGAGTTATGGGCAGGCGTGCATCTGACCGCACCCGCGCCGGCGGATGCGCTGCAGCGGCTCACGCTGCGCGCCGAGCGCTACACGCCGCGCGTGAGCCTCGAGTCGCCCGACGGCCTGCTGCTCGAAGTGAAGGGGAGCCTGCACCTGTTCGCGGGCGTCACGGGTCTGCGTCTCGCAGTCACTGAAGAGTGCCGGCATCTCGGCATACGAGCGGTGGTGGCGTTCGCGCCCACACCGCGCGCGGCACTGGCGCTGGCCCGGGCCGGCAGGCCGCGTGCGGTTCTCGACCCGGGCGCGCTCATCGGGCAGTTGGCGCCGCTGCCGCTCGCGACGCTCGGCTGGCCCGGGGATATCCTCGAGCGTCTCGCACGCTCCGGCGTGCGCACTATCGGTGCGGCCATACGGCTGCCGCGTGCGGGCTTCGCGCGCCGCTTCGGCGCGGCACAGCTCGCCGCCCTGGATGCGCTCACCGGGCGCACTGCTGACCTGCGAGATGTCGTTCGTGCGCCCCTGCGTTTCCGCCGCCGCCGCGAGCTGTTCTGCGAGCTGGAGAACACCTGCGCGATTCTCGCCGCGCTCGCACCGCTCCTCGCCGAGCTCGGCAGGTTCCTCAGGGCGCGCCAGTGCGGCGTGCTCGAGCTCGAGTGCCGGCTCGGACACCGGCGCTCGCCGCCGACGCGCTGCCTCATGCGGCTGGCGGCGCCGGCGGCCGATGCGCACCGCCTGGGAGAGCTGCTCGGGGAGCGCCTCGCCGCGCTCACATTGCCGGAGCCGGTGCGCGACTGCGAGCTGCGTACCGGCGCCCTGGTGCCGTATCGGCCGGATTGCCCGCATCTCTGGCAACCCGGCGAGCACGGCGGCGGCTTCTCGAGCGAAGCGTCCGGGCTCATCGAGCGGTTGCGCGCCCGGTTGGGAGATGAGGCGATTCATGGCCTGACGCTCCTCGAGGGTCACCGGCCGGAGAAGGCCTGGGGCAAGACCGCGCCACCCACGGTCGGATGCTCCCGGAAGCCGCTCCGCCACGAGCCGGCGCGCTTGGCCCGCCGGCCGCTCTGGCTGCTGCCGGTGCCGCAATCGCTGGCGGTCGAGGACGGACTGCCACGGCGCCGCGGTCCGCTGCTTCTCATCGGAGAGCCGGAACGGATCGAGACCGGCTGGTGGGATGGCGGAGAGATCGCGCGCGATTACTACACCGCCTCGGACAACTACGGCGTACTGCTGTGGGTGTTCCGCGAGCGGGAGGCGCCGCACGGCTGGTTTTTGCACGGGGTGTTTGGATGAGCGCCGTACGGCGAACGCAGGCGCGATCGCGCCTGCCTTCCTGACGTGGCGCTCTCTCCGACACACCGCGCATTCAGCGCAGCGGCGCTGCCCCGCTACGCGGAACTGCACTGTCTGTCGAATTTCACCTTTTTGCGCGGTGCCTCGCATCCGCACGAGCTGGTGGAGCGGGCGGACGCGCTCGGCTACTCGGCGCTCGCGCTCACCGACGAATGCTCGGTGGCCGGAGTGGTGCGCGCGCACATGGCGGCCAGGAACCGGCGCCTGAAGATCATCGTCGGCGCCGAGTTCCGGCTCGTATGCGGGCTGAAGCTCGCCGCGCTCGCCATCGACCGCAGCGGTTACGGGCGGCTCTGTCGGCTCATCACGTGCGCGCGGCGCGCGGCGGTTAAGGGGCAATACACCCTCAAGCGCGCCGACCTCGAGGCGGCGGCGCCGGAAGGGTGCTTCATCCTGTGGTTGCCGGGCGCGCGGATCGAAACCGGGGAGGCGCGCTGGCTCGCGCAGCGCTTTCCAGGAAAGCTGCGGATCGCGGTCGAGCTGCTGCGCGACGGGGAAGATGGCGCGCGCCTCGCGCAGCTCACCGCGCTCGGCATCGAGCTCGGTGTCCCGCTGGTCGCGAGCGGCGACGTGCATATGCACGTGCGTGCACGCCGTCGCCTGCAGGACGCGCTCACTGCGATTCGCCTCAACTTGCCCGTCGCGGAGGTGGGCACGAAGCTCTATCCGAACGGCGAGCGTTACCTGCGCGAGCCGGAGCGGCTCGTGCGGCTCTATCCGCGACAGCTTCTCGAGGCGGCAGCGCAGCTCGCCGACGGCTGCCACTTCTCCCTCGATGAGCTGCGTTACGAGTATCCGCGCGAGATCGTCCCGCCGGGCGAGACCCCGGCCGGTTACCTGCGCCGCCTGACTTACGAAGGCGCCGGGCGGCGCTGGTCCGGCGGGATTCCGCAGAGCGAGCGCAACGCCATCGAGCACGAGCTCGCCCTCATCAGCGAGCTAGGCTACGAGCCGTACTTCCTCACCGTTCATGACATCGTCGCCTATGCGCGCAGCCGCGGCATCCTGTGCCAGGGCCGGGGATCGGCCGCCAACTCACGCGTGTGCTATTGCCTCGGCGTCACCTCGGTGGACCCGCAGCGCGGGGCGGCGCTGCTGTTCGAGCGCTTCATCTCGCGCGAGCGTAACGAGCCGCCCGACATCGACATCGACTTCGAGCACGAGCGGCGCGAGGAGGTGCTGCAGTACGTCTATAACAAGTACGGCCGCGAGCGCGCGGCGCTCGCCGCGACCGTCATCATGTACCGGCCGCGCAGCGCGCTGCGCGATCTCGGCAAGGTGTTCGGGCTCACGCCGCAGGAGTGCGGCCGACTTGCCAGCGTCATGCAATGGTGGGACGGCAGCACTACTATCCCCGAGCGGGCGCGCGCCGCCGGCTTTGATACCGCTGCTCCCTGGCTCGAGCAGCTGCTGCCGCTCGCCGCCGAGCTCACGGCCTTTCCGGGCTTTCCGCGGCACCTGTCGCAGCATGTCGGCGGCTTCGTGATCGCGCAGGGACTGCTCGAGGAGCTGGTACCGATCGAGAACGCCGCGATGCCCGAGCGCACCGTGGTGCAGTGGGACAAGGACGACCTCAACGACCTGGGGCTCCTCAAGGTGGATCTGCTGGCGCTCGGCATGCTCACCGCCCTGAAGCGCGCGTTTGCGCTGGTGAACGACTACCGCGGCACGCACCACGCGCTCGGCGAGCTCCCGGCCGAGGATCCGCGCGTCTACGACATGATCTGCCGCGCCGACACCATCGGCGTGTTCCAGATCGAGTCGCGCGCGCAGATGGCGATGCTGCCGCGCCTGAAGCCGCGTAACTACTACGACCTGGTCATCGAGGTGGCGATCGTGCGCCCCGGGCCGATCCAGGGCGACATGGTGCATCCCTACCTGCGGCGCCGTTGCGGGCAGGAGCCGGTCGATTACCCGGGCGAGGAAGTGCGCGCGGTACTGCATCGCACGCTCGGTGTGCCGCTCTTCCAGGAGCAGGTGATGCAGATCGCGATTGTCGCCGCGGGGTTTTCGCCCGGGGAGGCGGATGCGCTGCGCCGGGCGATGGGCGCGTGGAAGAGGACCGGCGGACTCGATGCCTTTCGCACCCGACTGCTGACGGGCATGCGTGACAAGGCTTACCCGGATGAGTTCGCGGAACGCATCTACCGGCAGATGGAGGGGTTCGGCGATTACGGCTTCCCCGAAGCGCATGCCCTGAGCTTCGCGCTGCTGGTCTACGACTCGTCCTGGCTCAAGTGCTACGAGCCGGCGGCCTTCACCTGCGCGTTGCTCAACAGCCAGCCGATGGGCTTTTATGCGCCGGCACAGCTGGTGCGCGATGCGCGCGCCCACGGCGTCGAGGTGCGTCCCGTGGACGTCAGCGTATCGCTCTGGGACTCGACGCTCGAACGACGCGACGACGGCGAGCCCGCATTGCGCCTCGGCTTACGGCTGGTGAAGTCGCTGTCCCAGGCGGGCGCCGGGCGTCTGATCGAGGCGCGCGCCGTGCGCGCCTTCGTCAGCGTGCCGGAGCTCGCCGCGCGGGCGGGGCTCGATCGCGGCGATCTCGAGGCTCTCGCCGCGGCCGGAGCCTTTGCCGCCCTGAGTGGCAACCGGCACATGGCGTTCTGGGAGGTCGCCGGCACCGAGCGGCCGCTGCCGCTCGCAGCGGCCGCGGCGCAGGGTACGGACTTCGCCGAAGGGCGGCCGCTGCTCGGGAGGCCTTCCGAGGGCGAGGAAATCTGCGCCGATTATGCCTCGGTGGGGCTGACGCTCGGCCGGCATCCGCTCGCGCTGCTGCGCGAGAGGCTGCGCACCGACTCGCTCATGACCGCGGACGAGCTCGGCCGCGCCGCGCACGGCACCGCGGTGCGCACCGCCGGCATCGTGCTCATGCGCCAGCGGCCTTCTACCGCGAGCGGCGTCACGTTCGTCACGCTCGAGGATGAGAGCGGGCAGCTGAACGTCATCGTATGGGAGCGCGTCGGCCGTGTGCAGCGTCGCGCCCTCATCGAGTCGCGCCTCCTCGAGGTGCACGGCGAGCTGCAGCACCAGGACGGTGTCATGCATGTGATAGCACGGCGGCTCATCGACCGCAGCGCGCTCCTCGGACAGCTCACGGCGCGTTCGCGCGATTTTCACTGACGCCGCAGGCGCAGTGCACTCCGAGCGCGTGGTGCGCTTGCCACGCACGGCACTGTTATGTTGATTCACGCCGACGCTATGTTCAGCGCGTCGTGCGCACGGCGCACGACATAACAGTGTCACGCGAATCCTGCGACCCGCGTCGCACTTTATCGGCACCGTGTCACTGTCTTGCGACACGCGTATGGAGTAAAAATTACAGCAGTAGAAGGGATGCTCCCCACACCAAAGAGCGAAAAGGAGCGGGTTCGATGAAGGTGCAGCACAAGCGTTGGTTGCCGGCGACCGTCGGCGCAATTGCCGGAATACTCTCACTGTTGGTTTTATCAGGCGGTGACGCGCCGCGCCCCGTCGCAGAGGCGCGCGTGCCTGGCGCGGCGGACAGCGTCCGTCATGCCTACATCGTGCAGGCGCCCAGCGCCACCGAGGCGGGCAGGGCGGTCAGACAGGCCGGTGGCCAGGTGCGCGGTGGGCTGCCGCTCGTCCACGGCGTCGCCGCGACGCTGGATGCGGCGCAGCTCCAGGCGCTGCGGCGCGCAGGCGTGCCGGGGCTCGTGATATTCCCCGACGCGGCGGTGACCGCGAGCTCCGTGGCTGGCACGCTTCCCGAGACCTATTACCCGAGCGAGGTCACGGCCCAGGAGCTGCATCTCGGTAATATCACCGGCACCGGAGTCACGGTCGCGGTGGTCGACTCGGGTCTGTGGAGCCAACAGGGGCCTGATCACAGCGCGCCGGGCAGCATCGCGAGTCGCGTGCTGGCGGAGTACGACGTGATCGCGGCGAATTCGTCGCTCAAGGCCCCTTTCAGCGCCCTGGCGCCCGCCAGCACCACACCCATCAACGACCCGTTCGGCCACGGCACCCACGTCACCTCGATCATCGCGAGCAGCGGCGTGGCCACCACGGGTAACTTCCAGGGCGTCGCGCCGGGCGTGAACCTGGTGTCGGTACGCGTGCTGGACGCCAACGGCGTGGGCACTTACTCGAACGTGATCGAGGGCATCCGCTGGGTGATCGCCCACAAGGCGAGCTACAACATCCGCGTGATGAACCTGTCCTTGAGCGCGCCGCCGCAATCCTTCTACTGGCAGGATCCGCTCAACCAGGCGGTGATGGCCGCGTGGGCCTCGGGAATCGTCGTTGTCGCCGCCGCGGGCAACCGCGGGCCGGACCCCTTGTCCATCAATGCGCCCGGCAACGTACCTTACGTGATCACCGTGGGCGCGGTGACGGATTCCTATCATCCGCTGCAGCCGGTTCAGTATCGATTGGATTCGTTCTCATCCGCGGGTCCGACATTTGAGGGGTTTGTGAAACCCGATGTGTTGGGGATGGGCGGCCACGTCATGGCCTACGCTCCCAACAACGGCACCTTGGCGCAGGAATATCCCTCGTGGATCACTGAACCTTACAGCGACATGACCATGTCCGGCACATCGCAGGCAACCGCGACTGTCAGCGGCGTCGTCGCACTGATGCTGCAGGTGAATCCGCGGTTGACACCGGATCAAGTGAAGTGCCGGCTCATGTCCGGTGCGCGTCCGGCTGTCAATTCGTCGGGAAAACTGGCTTACACCGTATTCCAGCAAGGCGCCGGCTTGGTGGACGCGCACGCCTCCGCGTACAGCAACGCATCGGGATGCGCCAATCAGGGCGTCAATGTGCTGCTCGATCTTGCCGGTCTGCAACATTACGGCGGCCGCGCGAACGAAGATGCCAACGGCAATTTCTACATCATGCAAACGTCGGCGTCGAATACGAACCTAGTGGGTTCGTTGCTGGGCGGCGTCGGCAACTTGGTGGGCGGCCTCGGCAACTTGCTGTCGAATGTTCCGCTGGTCGGCACCCTCTTGAAGGACGTACCGCTCCTCCTTGATGGCTTGCTGTGGAATGGCTCGTACACGGCGAGCAGCGGTTATGCGTGGAGCGAGGGCTATGCGTGGAGCGAGGGCTACGCGTGGAGCGAGGGCTACGCGTGGAGCGAAGGCTACGCGTGGAGCGAGGGCTACGCATGGAGCGAAGGCTACACGGGCGTCGATGCTCCACTGCCGGAATAAATAGGGCATTTGATGCGGAATCGCAGGCGCATTACCAGCATTCTGATCGCCTGCATAGCGGCGGCGGCCGTTGGCCCGGCCACGGCCGCGGTTGCGGGCGCGCCGATTCCCGCGATACGCCCGATGTATTTCGAGCATTTGACGATGCGCGATGGGCTCTCGATGAGCACCGTCAACAGCATCCTGCAGGACTCACAGGGCTACGTTTGGCTTGCGACCGAAGCGGGGCTAAATCGCTACGACGGCTATACCGTTCGGCAGTTTCGCCGCGAGCGCGGCAACGAACATGCGTTGGCCAGCGACTACGTCTGGTCGATAGCCGAGGACTCTCACGGCGATCTTTGGCTTGCGACAGACGGCGGGGGCGTGGCGCGCTGGGAGCGGGCAACTGAGACGTTCCAGCAATTCAGGCACGATCCTGCGCATATGGAATCGCTGGCCAGCGACCGGGTGCGCGCGCTGCTGATCGATGCCAAGGGGTTGATCTGGGCCGGCACCAAGGATCAAGGGCTGGACGTTCTCGACCCCCAGACAGGATCAGTACGGCATTTTCGGCACCGCGACGCCGATATCTATTCGCTGCCCTCGGACGCCATCGGTGCGCTTTATACCGATCGGGAAGGTCGAATCTGGGTTGGCTCCGACGGTGGACTCAGCCGCTACGATTCGCTAACCGACGGATTTGTCACTTACGGCGACGCCATGGGCGCCGCAAAAATTCGCGACTCACGCGTTCACGCCATTCGCGAAGATCACAACGGCGCGCTATGGATCGGCACGATCAATGACGGTCTCGCCCGGTTGGATCTGCATGCAAACGTGTTCACCGTCTTTCGGCATGACGCGGGCAATCCCCGCTCGCTGAGCAATGACCACGTTTGGGCCGTGCTGGAAGACGACGCCAAGCGTGTGTGGGTTGCAACTGCCGATGGGCTGGATTTATATGATCAGAATTCG
>DASXKA010000172.1:0-2698 GCA_036497085.1 Steroidobacteraceae bacterium
CGTCCGAGCGGGCTATGTGCCCGGCGACGCTTACTCCTTGCCGCACCGGCGAAAGCCTTAAGCCGGGCGGCTCAACCCGTAAGGAGACCGATAGATGAGGCATTACGAAATCGTTTTTCTCGTGCATCCCGATCAGAGCGAGCAGGTGCCCGCGATGATCGAGCGCTACAAGGGCATGATCGCCTCCGGCGGCGGCCACGTGCATCGCCTGGAGGACTGGGGCCGGCGTCAGCTCGCCTATCCGCTCGCCAAGGTGCACAAGGCCCACTACGTGCTCATGAACGTCGAGACCGATCAAAAGACTCTCGATGAGCTGACCGGTGCCTTCCGCTTCAGCGACGCGGTGCTGCGCCACCTGGTCGCGAACATGGACTCCGCTGTGACCGAGCCCTCGCCGATGGCCAAGGCCGCGGACGAGGAGGGCGAGGGCGGCGGCCGGCGGCGCGAGCGCGCCCGCGAGGAGTCGGCCCCAGGCGGCGACGACGACGACAACTCCGCGTCGGACAACGCCTGAACGCGCCATCCCGCTCCCAGGCAGAGCACAGTACACTCCAGCGAATTTCAGAGGATCTGATCCATGGCAATGTCCAGAGGACACGGTGGGGGCGGCGGCAGCCGCTTCTCGCGACGTAAGAAGTTCTGCCGCTTCACCGCCGAGGGCGTGAAGCAGATCGACTACAAGGATCTCGCCACGCTCAAGGGCTACGTTACCGAGACCGGCAAGATCGTTCCGAGCCGCATCACCGGCACCAAGTCCTTCTACCAGCGGCAGCTGGCGGTCGCGATCAAGCGCGCGCGCTTCCTCGCGCTGCTGCCGTACACCGACCAGCACTAAGGGGGTGCGTTCGTGAACGTCATCCTGCTTCAGAAAGTCGCCAACCTCGGCAACATCGGCGACCGCGTGAAGGTGCGCTCGGGGTATGGGCGCAATTTCCTCCTGCCCGAGGGCAAGGCCACACTGGCGACTCCCGAGAACATCGCGCGCTTCGAGGCGCGCCGCGCCGAGCTCGAGCGCGCGGCTCGCGAGCACCTCGAGTCCGCGGGCGAGCGCGCCGCGGCGCTCAAGGACTTCAAGCTCACCATCCCGGCCAAGGCAGGTACCGAGGGCAAGCTCTTCGGCTCGATCGGCACCGCCGACATCGCCGAGGCCTGCAGCAAGGCGGGCTTCAACGTCGAGCGCAGCGAAGTGCGCCTGCCGAGCGGGCCGCTGCGCGCCCTCGGGGAGCACGTGGTCAGTCTGCACCTGCACGCCGACGTGGACGTGCCGCTGGCGGTATCGATCGTCCCCGAAGAGTAACCCGAAGGGCAACCGATGGCCGGTTCCGCCAAGGCGCGTGATTCGGGCTCGGTCGCACTGGTTGACGCGCCCACTCCGCCGCACTCGGTCGAGGCCGAGCAGGCGGTGCTCGGGGGTCTCCTCATCAACCCCGTGTCCTGGGAACAGGTCGCGGACGTGGTGCGTCAGGAAGACTTCTACCGTCCCGATCACCAGCTCATATTCGGCGCGATCGCCGGCATCGCCGGCGAAGGCAAGCCCGCGGATGTCGTAACCGTCTCCGGCTATCTCGAGCGCAACGGCCAGCTCGACAAGGCGGGTGGGCTTGCTTACCTGAGCAGCATCGCGCGCGACACGCCGACCGCCGCCAACGTGCGCGCCTACGCCCAGATCGTGCGCGAGCGCTCGCTGATGCGGCAGCTCATCCAGGCGGGCACGCAGATTGCCTCCGCCGTCTACAACAACGACGGCATGAGCGCCCGCGATCTCGTCGACCGCGCCGAGCAGCGCGTTTTCGAGATCGCCGAGGGGTCGTTTCGCGGCCGCGAAGGCGCGCGCCCGGTGCGGGATCTTCTCCCCGCGGTCATCGACCAGATCGACGAGTGGCACACCAACCCCGACAAGCTGCGCGGGCTCCCGACCGGCTTCACGGAATTCGACAAGATCACCGGCGGGCTGCGCGGCGGGGATCTCGTGATCATCGCGGGCCGCCCCTCGATGGGTAAGACGACACTCGCCGTCAATATGGCGGAGTACGCCGCGGTGCACCCCGGGACGCGCGCCTCGGTCGCGTTGTTCAGCATGGAGATGCCCTCCGAGCAGGTGATCACGCGCATGCTGGCCTCGGTGGGCGGCGTGCCGCTCTCGAGCCTGCGCAGCGGCCGCATCTCCGATGACGACTGGGTACGCATCACCGGCGCGACCAGCCAGCTCTCGGAGGCGAAGATCTTCGTCGACGAGACGCCGGCGCTGAATCCCACCGAGCTGCGCGCGCGCGCCCGGCGCGTCAAGCGCGAGCACGGCCTGAACCTCATCGTGGTCGACTACCTGCAGCTCATGCAGGTGCCGGGCACGGTGGAGAACCGCGCCACCGAGATCGCGGAGATCTCGCGCGGCCTCAAGGCGCTCGCCAAGGAGCTGGCAGTGCCGGTGATTGCGCTCTCACAGTTGAACCGCGGCGTGGAGCAGCGTGAGCACAAGAGGCCGGTGATGTCGGATCTGCGCGAAAGCGGCGCGATCGAACAGGACGCAGACATTATCCTCCTCATTTATCGCGACGAGGTCTACGACAAGAACACCACCAAGAAGGGCATCGCCGAGATCGACCTGGTCAAGCACCGCAACGGCGAGATCGGCACCTTCCTGCTCACCTTCCAGGGTCAGTACACTCGCTTCGCCAACTACGTATCGGATTCCTACGCC
>DASXKA010000173.1:0-13749 GCA_036497085.1 Steroidobacteraceae bacterium
GGGATGCGAGTCGCGCGGGCTCGGCGCGAGCACCAGCGTCGGACGGACGCGCTCGAGCACCGCGACGAAGTCGCGCTCGAGACTCGCGCCAGTGTAGGCGTGGCCGGGAAAGAGCGCGTCGGGGTAGGGGACGGCGGCGGCCGCCGTGAAGCGCGAGGTGAAAGGTGTGTCGCGATGCTCGGTGAGGAGCGCCAGCACTCCGCGGTCCGGATAGCCGAGGAACAGCTGGCGGTCGTCCCCGACGCCGAGGAGCGTAGTCGCCGCGCGCGCCTCGCGCATGCGGCGCGCGCCCAGACCGCGCTGCCGGGCGGCGCTCCGGGTCAGGGTCTTATCGACGAGCAGTACGTCGAGGTACGAGGCGTCGCCGCTCGTGATCCACACCACACTCGCGCGGCCACCGGCACGGGCCACCCGCTGGATGACTCCCGCGCAACACAGAGTCTCATCGTCCGGGTGCGGCGCGACGACCAGCAGCGAGGTCGTGGAGTCGAGCGGCGGAAGCGCGGCCCGACCGCCGGCCGGGGCCGCGGCCGCCGCACCGCGCGGCGGGCTCGGCTGCGCCGCCGCTGCCCACAGGCACGCGAGTACCGCGGGCCACAGCCAGGCAACGCTTCTGCCATGAGGGCGCAACACGACGCGGGTAGCGTAACTCACTCACAGAGCCAAGGCCCCGGAGCGGTGCGATGGAGCGCCCGCTCCGGGGGGCGCGGATGACGGCGCTTCCGGGAATTGCCACACTAGCGCTTCGCGCGGCGCACGCCGTTTCCCGGAGTCCCACCCGCATGTCGCACAGCCCGAAGCTGGCGTACCACGACCCGAAGTTCATCGACTCGGATGAGGGGCGCCCGATACGGATCGTGTCCGAGTACCTGGAACCGCTGCGCACTTTCTGCGCGGCCGGCGTCACCGCCACGGTGGTGTTCTTCGGCTCGGCACGCGCCCGCAGCGGCGGCGTGCTGGCGCGCTACGTCGACGAGGCGACTGAGCTCGCGCGCCTCGTGACCGAGTGGAGCCTCAGTCTTCCGGGCGGCGAGCGCCTCATCGTGTGCTCGGGCGGAGGCCCCGGGATCATGGAGGCCGCCAACCGCGGTGCGACGCTTGCCGGCGGGCGCAGCATCGGGCTCAACATCGGTCTGCCGCAGGAGCAGCGCCCCAACTCCTTCATCACGCCGGAGCTGTCTTTCGAGTTCCACTACTTTTTCATGCGTAAGCTCTGGTTTGCCCACCTGGCGCACGCCCTGGTGGCGTTCCCCGGCGGCTTCGGCACGTTCGATGAGCTGTTCGAGATCCTGACGCTGGCGCAGACGCGCAAGCTCGACCGCAGTATTCCGGTGCTGCTGTACGGCTCGGGCTACTGGAAGGAAGTGATCAACTTCGACGCGCTGGTGCGCCACGGCACCATCGCCGCGCAGGACCTCGACCTCTTCTGCTTCGTCGACGAGCCGCAGGCGGCGCTCGCGCTGCTCAAGCGCCGCATCGTGCTCCCGCCCGAGCCGCCGCGCGCGCCGTGCTTCGCCAGGTCGCGCACCTCCGGCTCGACCTGAGGCGGCTCACGCTACCGGCATCGTCGGATCGACGTCGGCCGCCCAGGCGAGCATTCCGCCCTCGAGGTTCGCGGGCGAGGTCACGCCCGCCCTGAGCGCCAGGGCGCAGGCACGCATGCTGCGGCCGCCGCTGCGGCAGATGAAGACGGCACCCGCGGCGCGCGGGAACTCGTCGATACGCTGCGGCAGCTCGCCCAGGGGAATGTTGACGGCGTCGGGCAGGTGGCCGGTGTCGTACTCCCAGCGCTCGCGCACGTCGATCAGGGGCGGCGCGACCCCGGCCCGCGGAGCGAGCAGCGCCTGCAGTGCGCGCGGCGCCAGGCGGCGCACGCCATCCTGTGCCGCCTGCGCGGTGGGCGCCGGCGGATCGCGCGGCTCGGTGATCGTCGGGGCATCGCCACATACCGCACAATCGCGCCGTCGCTCGACACGGAACTCCTGGAAGCGCAGCTCGAGCGCATCGTAGGTGAGGAGTCGCCCGACGAGCGGGGTGCCGACGCCGGTGATGAGCTTGATCGCCTCGGTGGCCTGGAGCGTGCCGAGCACGCCGGGCAGCACGCCGAGCACGCCCGCCTCGGCGCAGTTGGCGACCATGCCGTCTGCGGCCTGCGGAAACAGGCACCGGTAGCACGGCCCGCGCCCCGGCGCGTAGGTCATGAGCTGGCCCTCGAAGCGATGAATCGCCGCCGATATCAGCGGCCGCCCGAGCAGCACACACGCATCGTTCACCAGGTATCGGGTCGAGAGCCGGTCGCTGCCGTCGACGACGAGATCGTAGTCCGCGAGCAATGCGCGCGCGTTGGCCGCCTTGAGCTCGAGCGCATGGGCGACGACGCGGATCTCGGGGTTGAGGGCTGCGAGTCGCGCGCGGCCGGCTTCGGCCTTCGGCTGCCCGAGTCCGGCGGTGTCGAACAGCACCTGGCGCTGGAGGTTCGAGACATCGACGCGGTCGAAATCGACGAGCCCGAGAGTGCCGCAGCCCGCGGCCGCGAGATACAGCGCCGCGGGTGAGCCGAGACCGCCCGCGCCCAGGATCAGGACCCGGGCAGCCTTGAGCTTCTCCTGCCCCTCGGGACCGATCTCCTTGAGGGACAGGTGGCGCTGGTAGCGGGCACGTTCGGGCGGCGAGAGCGTCACGCTCCTCATCCTCCCGAGAGCGCACAGATCACGTGCACGGTGTCGCCGCCACGCACGGGCGCCGCCAGATCGCGCGCCTCCTGCGAGTTGACGAACAGCCGCATGTGCGGACGGATGCGGTCCTGCTCGTCGATCATGCGGAAGCGGATGCCGGGGAAGCGCCGCTCGAGATCGCCGACCACTTCCGCGAGCGTGACGCCGCGCCCCTCGACCCGGGACGCGCCGGCGGTGTAGGAGTGCAGGGGGCTCGCGATGCGCACGGTGCAGCTCATCGCCGCCTCAGGTCGCGTGCGTGACGGAGTAGATCTCCGGCAGGTGGCGGGCGATGCAGCGCCAGCTGTCGCCTGCGTTGGCGCTCGCCCAGACGTCGCCGCCGGTCGTGCCGAAGTACAGCCCGGTGCGCGCCTCGCCGTCGGCGCACATGGCCTGGCGCAGCACCGTGAACCAGGCGCGACCCTCCGGCAGCCCGCGATCGAGCCGTTGCCAGCTGCGGCCGGCGTCGCGGGTGCGGTACACGGCAGGTCGCCCGTCGATCGAAGTGCGCGGCCAGACCGTCTGACCGTCCATCGGCAACACCCATGCGGTGTCGGGATCGGCCGGATGCAGCACGATCGGGAAGCCGATGTCGCCGATCTTCTTCGGCATGGCGGTACCGATGCGCTGCCAGCGTCGCGCCGGGCGGTCGAGCCGGTAGATGCCGCAGTGATTCTGCTGGTACAGGCGCTCGGGCTTCGCGGGGTGCTGTGCGACGCAGTGCGGATCGTGGCCGAAGGGCGCGTTCGGGTCGGGGAGAAAGTCGGCCGCGATGCCCTCGTTGAGCGGCGCCCAATCCGCGCCGCCGTCGGTGGATTCGAACACGCCGCCGATCGAGATCCCGATGTACAGGTGCCGCGCATCGCTCGGATCCACCAGGATCGAATGCAGGAACTCGCCGTCCGGGGTACCGTTCAGGATCCATTTCGCTCGCATCGGATGGTCGTTGAAGCCGGCGACCGGCTCCCAGCGCTCGCCGCCATCCTGCGAGCGGAACAATCCCGCGGGAGAGCTGCCGGCGTACCACACGCCGGGCTCGGCGGCGTGACCCGGCGTCAGCCAGAACACGCGCTCGACGGCGCGCGGTTGTTCGCCGTCGGCGGCCTTGCGGAACGCGGGCGGCTGCGCGGCCTCGCGCCAGCTGCGCCCACGATCGCTCGAGCGGAACACCGTGGGACCCAAGTGCCCGGTCTTGGCCGCCATGAGCACCGTGCGCGGCGCGCGCGGATCCTGCACGACGTGATGAATGATGTGCCCGAGGAACTGCGGGCCGGCGAGCTTCCAGGTGCGCCCCCGTCCGTCGGCGCGCAGCGCAAACAATCCCTTACGAGTCCCCAACCACAGTGTGCTCATGCGAGGAGCATCCTCGCCCGGCGACGAGGCTGTCAACGCCCGTGCCGGCCTTCAGCGCTCCAACAGCGGTAAGGATATGCTTCTGCCGCTTATCTCACCGCGCCGCGCGCACCCTGGGAGTGACAGGCCTCTTGCATCGCATCCGCCTCGCAACCGCGGTTGCGCCACTGCTCGCTGCAGGCGTGCTGGGCGGCGACGCGCTCGCGCAGACCCCGGCGCCGCCGCCGGCTCCGGCACCCGCCGCGGCCGCCGTGCAGGTCGCCCCGCCCCCCGGCGCGCCGCCGGCGCGGCCGCGTGCGCCCGTGGCGCAACCGCTGCAAAAGCGCCCCTGGGCGGACGCGCGCTTTGCCGAGGTCGAGCACGACTACGTGGTCTATTTCCTCGGACGATTCCCGGTGGTCGCGAGCTATCTGGGGGGTACCGCGTTCGACCCGCAGCTGGCGAGCGTCGATGGGCGGCTGCGCGACTATTCGCCCGAGGCCATCCGTGCCGAGGACGCGCGGCTCACCGAGTTCCGCGCACGCTTTGCGCACCTGGCGCCGGCAGGCCTGTCGCCGCGGCGGCGCATCGACCGCTCGGTGGCTCTCGCCGAGATCGCCTTTCTCGAGCACCAGCACACGGTGCGCCGCCACCAGCAGAAGTCGCTCGATTCCTACGTGGATGAGCCGGTGCGCGGCGTCGACTGGCAGATCCAGGGCATGACGGCGGTCGGCGGGGGGGCCTACGGCACCGACCCGGAGTGGCAGGCCGTCATCGCGCGCGTGCGGGCGGTACCCGGCTACCTCGCGACCGCCGAGCGGCAGCTCGCCGCGGGGGTCGCCGCGCACAACGCACCCGATGGCCGCGTCCTGATCGACTTCGGGGTGAAGAGCGCCGCGGCTGATGCCGACTACTTCGAGACCACGCTGCCGCAGCTCGCCTCGGGCGCCATCGTCTCGGCACAGCGCGCGGCGCTGCAGCACGATCTCGCGGACGCCGGCGCGGCGGCCGCCGCCGCTTACCGGCACCTGGCGAGCATGGTCGCCGGAGTGTTCTTCGAGGCACCGGACGGCGGCGAGCGCGCACTCAAGGCCGAGTTCCGCGCCGACCGCTTCGCGCTCGGCGAGGCCGAGTACGACTGGGCGTTGCGCAACAACCTGCGCCTCAGCAGCACCGCCGGCGAGCTATTCGTGCAGTCGTGGCCGGCGGTCGAGGCGACGCGCGCCGAGATGATCACGCTCGCACGCCAGATCGCCGCGCGCCACGCGTGGCCGCTGGCAGGCGACGGCGCGGCGATCGTGCGGGGGGTGTTCGCAGAGTTGAGCCGCAACGCGCCGCAAAGCGATGCCGAGATGCTCGAAGGCTATCGGCGTGCCGGCGCACGACTCATCGCCTACGCCCGAACTACCGGGCTCTTCGACGTGCCCGCCGACTACCGCCTCGACGTGCTCGCGACTCCACCGCCGCTGCGCGCCTCGCTTGCGGACGGGGGCTACTATCCGGCGCCGCCGTTCAAGAGCAGCGGCGTCGGCCGCTTCTACGTAACACCCACCGGGGACAACGCCGCGGCGCTGCGCGCGCAGCACGACTACGCCTCGATGCCCGTCGTCGCCGCGCACGAGGGTTTTCCGGGACACGACTGGGACTTCAAGGTGATGACGCAGTACCGCGAGGAGATTTCGCCGGTGCGCTGGCTGTTGGCCGGCGCGGTGGAGGATTCTGCGTCGATGTGGCAGGACTCGATGGCCACCGAAGGCTGGGCGTTGTACGCCGAGGCGCTGCTGGCGGAACCCGCACGCGGCGCCGCGCACGGCTTCTATGCTCCCGAGGAGCGCCTCTACCAGTTGCGCGGCAAGCTGCTGCGCGAGCTGCGCGTGCGACTCGACACCGGAATCCACATCGGGCGCCTGCGCTTCGAGGAGGCGGTGTCCCTCTACTCCCAGACGGTCGATTTTCTGCCGGGCTCGTGTCAGGACGCGGCGAGTCTCAAGTCCGACCTCAAGCAGGCGAGCTGCGGCGCGGCGCGCGCGGCGATCGCACGCTACGCGCTCTGGCCGACGCAGGCGATTACCTATCGCGCCGGCAAGGAGCAGATCCTGGCCCTGCGGCGCCGCGCGCAACTCGAGCTCGGCGCGCGCTACTCGCCGCAGCGCTTCCACCTCGAGCTCATGAAGGAGGGCACCATTCCGCCGGGCTACTTCGGCGAAGAGCTGCTGCGGGCGCTGCGCGCGCGCTAGACTCGCAAGAGGTGACTCTTGCTCGTCGCTCGCCGCCTTCGGCGGCGGGCACATCCCCCGTGCCTGGGTGCCGCGCTCAGGCGGCGGCTGACTGACAGAAGAACAGGTGTGCGGGCAGCACGTTGAGCGGCTCGAACTTGCGCCCGACGTAACCGAAGATGCGCTTGAGATCCTCGAGCACGCGCGTCGAGAACTGGTATACGAGGAACGCGCCGTCCGGCGCCAGCACCGCGCGCGTCTTGCGCAGGATGCGCTCCCGCTGTGGCGCGGGAATGGTGCTGAAGGGAATGCCGGAGATGATGTAGTCAGCCTGCTGCCGGCCGAAGCGGCTCAAGACCTCGTCGACCCATTCCGCTGATCCGTCCACCACGCGCAGCCGCGGGTCGGTGAACGCCCCGCGCAGATAGCTCACGAAGTCCGGGTTCATCTCGATCGCGACCAGCAGCGCATCGGGACGCATGCGGCGCAACACTTCCGCGGTGATGTCGCCCACTCCCGGTCCGTACTCGACGATCACGCGTGCGCGGCTCCAGTCGACCGGGTGCAGCAGCTCGCGGATGAGGAACCGCGAGCTCGGCACGATCGAGCCGAGCATGAGCGGGTGGCGGAAAAAGTTGCGGGCAAAGAGCAGGAGGCGCCCGCCTCTGGTCGCCGCTGCCATGTCTGGGTTGTCGTTCACGTCACACCCCCGCTCCGGTGCAGGTGTGTACTGTACCGCAAGTGCCGGCCGGGGTTCGCAGGCGGATTCCTACGTCCCGCGCTGCTCAGCCACCGGCGCGTTTCGCGTCGTAACCAAGCTTGGCGAGCTCTGCGACCAGCCGGTCGCGGTGTTCGCCCTGGATCTCGATCGCGCCGTCCCTGACCGCACCGCCGGCACCGCACAGGCGCTTCAATCGCGTGGCGAGCTCCGCGAGTGCCGGCCCGTCGAGCGGCAGCCCGCGGATCACCGAGACGCCCTTGCCGCCGCGCCCGGCCACCTCACGCGCGACGCGCACGCGCGCGGCTCCCGCTGCGGCGGCCGCAGGCTGCGGCGCCGCCCGCGGCACCGCGGTGCGCAGCACGACACCCCGGAATGTGGCTCTCGGCTTCACGAGTGTCCTCACTCGTAGTGTTACCGGTGTGGGGCGATTACAATCCTTCCGCAGCGATGACCGCAACTGCAACCTGAGCCGAACCTGGCCCTATGACCCCACGCTCGCGCCTGCACGTTCCTCACCCGCCGGCACGTCCCGGCCAGGAACCCGACTTCAGCTACCTGCAGATCTCGCCCGCCGGCGCGGTGAACCGCCCGGATGTCACCGCCTCCGTGCGCGACATGGAGAATCTGTCGCTCGAGATGGTGCGCGTGCTCGGCGAGGATCATCGCGCGGTCGGACCATGGAATCCGCACCTCGAGGCCGAGGAGCTGCAGGTGGGCCTGCGCCACATGCTGCTGACGCGTCACTTCGACGACCGCATGCAGAAGATCCAGCGCCAGGGCCGCATCTCCTTCTATATCAAGTCCACGGGCGAGGAGGCGGTGGCGGTCGCCGCCGGCATGGCGCTGCAGCCGACGGACATGCTGTTTCCGTCGTACCGGCAGCAGGGCCTGCATGTTGTGCGCGGCCGCAATCTGGTCGACCTCATGTGTCAGTGCCTTTCCAACACGCACGACATGTGCAAGGGCCGCCAGATGCCCATTATGTATCATTGGGGCAGCGGCAATATCTTCACGATCTCCGGCAATCTCGCCACCCAGTTCCCACAGGCGGTCGGCTGGGCGATGGCGGCGGCCATCAAGGGCGAGGACCGCATCGCGGCGAGCTGGCTCGGCGAAGGCTCGAGCGCGGAAGCCGACTTCCACTACGCCATGACCTTCGCCGCCGTGTACCAGGCGCCGGTGATTCTCAACCTGGTCAACAATCAGTGGGCCATCTCCACCTTCCAGGGTTTCGCGGCTGGCGAGCACCAGACATTCGCACAGCGCGGGCCGGGCTATGGCATCCCCGGCATCCGCGTCGATGGCAACGATTTTCTTGCCGTGTATGCGGTGACACAGTGGGCCGCGCAGCGCGCACGCCAGAGTGGCGGTCCGACGCTCATCGAGCTCGTGACCTACCGGGCCGGCGCGCACTCCACCAGCGATGATCCCGCGCGCTACCGCCCCAAGGAGGAGTGGCGCGCGTGGCCGCTCGGTGATCCGATCACGCGCCTGAAGCAACACCTGATCGCGCTCGGCGAGTGGTCCGAGGAGCGCCACGCGCGGCTCGAGAAGGAGCTCGAGGCGCACGTCAACGCCTCCTGGAAGGAAGCCGAGAGCTACGGAACGCTCACCGGCGGGCCGTCGCTCGATCCGCTGACGATGTTCGAGGACGTCTTCAAGGAGATGCCCTACAACCTCAAGGCGCAGCAGGACGAGTTGCGCGCGCTGCGCGCGGCACAGGGCGAGACGCGCAGCGCGGCGCCGGCCCCGTCAGCCGCCGGCAAACGGTGAGCCGATGGCCCGCATGAACATGGTCCAGGCGCTCAACTCCGCCATGGACGTGATGCTCGCGCGCGATCCGCGCGTCGTCGTCCTCGGCGAGGACGTCGGCTATTTCGGCGGCGTGTTCCGTGCCACCGACGGGCTGCAGCGCAAGCACGGCGAGCATCGGGTGCTCGATACGCCGATCGCCGAGGGCGGCATCATCGCCGCCGCCATCGGCATGGGAGTGAACGGCCTGAAGCCCGTGGCCGAGATCCAGTTCGCCGATTACATCTATCCCGGCTACGACCAGGTGGTGAGCGAGCTCGCGCGCCTGCGCTACCGCTCGGCGGGAGACTTCTCCGCGCCCGTGACCATCCGCACGCCCTGCGGCGGGGGCATCCGTGGCGGCCAGACTCATTCGCAGAGCCCGGAAGCGGTCTTTACGCACGTCTGCGGCGTGAAGGTCGTGATGCCTTCGAACCCTTACGATGCGAAGGGACTGCTCATCGCCTCGATCGAGGGCGAGGACCCGGTGGTGTTCTTCGAGCCCAAGCGGCTCTACAACGGGCCTTTCGACGGCGACCCGCACAAGCCCGCCGTGCCCTGGAGCGCGCATCCGCGCGGCGAGGTGCCGGAAGGCCATTACACGGTGCCGCTCGGGCGTGCCGAGGTGGTGCGCCCGGGCAAGGACGTGAGTGTCCTCACCTACGGCACCATGGTGCACGTCGCCGAGGCGGCGGTGCGCGCCACGGGGATCGATGCCGAGATCGTCGACGTGCGCACCATGGCACCGCTCGATGTGGACACGCTCTGCACCTCGGTCTGCAAGACCGGCCGCTGCGTGGTGGTGCACGAGGCGACGCGCTTCAGCGGCTACGGCGCGGAGCTGGTCGCCACGGTTCAGGAGCACTGCTTCTGGAATCTCGAAGCGCCGGTGCAGCGGGTGGCGGGCTGGGACACGCCCTATCCGCATGCCTTCGAGTGGGATTACTTCCCCGGACAGGCGCGGATCGCCGCGGCGCTCAGACAGGTGATGGAGGCCGCATGAGCAGGTATGTGTTCAAGCTGCCGGATCTCGGCGAGGGCACGGTCCAGGCGGAGATAGTCGCCTGGCGCGTCAAGCCGGGTGACACGGTGGCGGAAGACGATCTGGTCGTCGAGGTGATGACCGAGAAGGCGGCGGTCGAAGTACCGGCGCCGGTGAGCGGCCGCGTCGTGTCGACGACCGGTGAGCCCGGCGACACGGTGCCGGTGGGAGCGGAGCTGATCGTGTTCGAGACCGAGCCGCGGTCCGAAGCGGTCCCTGCGGCCACGCTGCCCGCCGCGGCCCCGGCTGCGACAGCTGCTGGAGCTGCGGTCGCCGCGACCGCCGCGGCGCGCAGCGGCAACGGGCACGGCGCGGGCGCTGCGCTCGAGGCGCACGTGGCGGTTGCCGCCGCGCGCGGACGGGTCGCCACATCGCCCGCAATCCGGCGCCGCGCCCACGAGGCGGGTATCGACCTGCGCCAGGTCGCGGGCTCCGGTCCCAGCGGGCGCATCGTCTCCAAGGACCTCGATGCCTTCGTAGCGCGCAGCGCGCAGGGACAGCCGGTGCCGCTGCGGTCCGCGCCGCGGGCGGTTCCGGCAGCGAAGCCGCCGGCGCGGGCGCCGGGTGCCACCGAGGAGATCAAGGTGATTGGCTTGAGGCGCCTCATCGCGCAGCGCATGAGCGAGGCCAAGCGCAACATCCCCCACTTTGCCTACGTGGAGGAGCTTGACGTCACCGAGCTCGAGGGGCTGCGCCGGCATCTCAACAGCAAGCTCGAGCGCGGCGCCCCCGGCCTCACCTATCTGCCGTTCCTGGCGCTGGCGCTGGTGCGCGTGCTGAAGGATTTCCCGCAGTGCAATGCGCATTACGACGCCGAGCGCGGCGTGATCGTGCGCCACTCGGCCGTGCATCTCGGCGTCGCGACCCAGACTCCGGACGGACTCAAGGTTCCGGTGGTGCACGATGCGCAGCGGCGCTCGCTGTGGGAGCTCGCCGCGGAGATGCGCCGCCTGAGCGAGGCTGCCCGTACCAACAAGGCGACGCGCGAGGAGCTCAGCGGCTCGACCATCACCATCACCAGCCTCGGCAAGCTCGGCGGCATCGCCAGCACGCCGATCATCAACGCACCCGAGGTGGCGATCGTCGGTGTGAACCGTGCCGTGGAGCGCCCGGTGGTGTTCGAGGGAGCGATCGCGATCCGCCGCACGATGAACCTGTCCTCGTCCTTCGACCATCGCTTCGTCGACGGCTACGACGCGGCGGCGATGATTCAGGCGCTGAAAGAGTGCCTCGAGCACCCGGCGACGATCTTCATCGGCAGCTGATCCGCGGCGCCGCGCGCGCACGGTGCGCCGCGTGCGCGACGCTCCTCGCCTGGGGCAGTGCGACTGCCGACACGGATCAGGGACCGCAGTCGGAGAATCCCGCGGAAGCGCTCGAGCTGCCCACCGTGACGGTCGTCGGCACGACGCCGCTGCCGGGCCTCGGCGCGCCGCTCAAGGACGTCCCGGCGAACGTGCAGATCTACACGAGCGGGGACCTCTCCCGGGAGCATCACGCCGCGACGACCGATTACCTGGTGGAGAGCGCCGGCAGCGTCAGTGCCAACGCCGCGCAGGGCAACCCGTTCCAGCCGGACGTCGCCTTCCGCGGCTTTACCGCCTCCCCGCTGCTCGGCACGCCCGCGGGGCTCTCGGTGTTCCAGGACGGCGTGCGGGTGAACGAGCCTTTCGGCGACGTGGTGAACTGGGACCTCATTCCGCAGTCGGCGGTCTCCAGCATCCAGCTGATCCCCGGATCGAATCCCGCCTTCGGCCTGAACACGCTCGGCGGCGCGCTCGCGATCTACACCAAGAGCGGCAGCGAGTATCCCGGCGGCGCGCTCGAGACCTCGGGCGGATCCTTCGGGCGGCGCACGGTCGAGCTCGAATGGGGCGGAGCGCGCGGGCGGCTCGATGCGTTCGTGACCGCCAGCTATTACAACGACGACGGTTGGGCGGATCACAATCCGAGCGAGGTGAAGCAGTTCTTCGGCAAGGTGGGCTGGCAGGATGCAAAGACCGACCTCGACCTGGCGCTCACCGCCGCCGACAACACGCTCGCGGGAACACAGACCATCCCGCTGTCGTTTCTCTCCGATGACCGTCAGGCCTATACCTGGCCCGACAGCACGGCGAACCGTCTGGCGCTGCTGACGCTGAAAGGCAGCCGTTTCCTGAGTCCGGCAGTGCTGCTCGGCGGCAATGCCTACTACCGTAATTACCGCAGCAGCAGCCGCAACAGTAACGTGAACGGCGACTACGGGCAGATCGACCCCGCGACCGGCGCGGCCGATCTCGTCGAGGGCTCGAACGCCGCCGCCGACATTGATGAGGATGGCTACGGCGGCGGACTGCAGCTCACGGTGAGCACGTCGGGGATGCATCCCAACCAGCTCACTCTCGGGGTAACCGAGGACGCCGCGCACACCCACTTCCAGCAGCTCGCGCAGAACGCCGCCTTCAGCGCGGATCGGTACACGCTCGGCCTGGGCCCCTTCGCGCCGGTTACCGACGCGTCCACCACCGGAAACGATCTCGGGCTGTTCGTGGCGGACGCCTTTCACCCGGCGCCGCGCTGGACGCTGACTGCCTCGGGCCGCTACAACCGCGCCGAAGCCGGAATCTCCGACCGCAGCGGACTCGCGCCACAGCTCAATGGCTCCCACGCGTTCTCACGCTTCACTCCCGCGGCCGGCGCCAACTTCAATCCGCACGAGGACCTCACGCTGTACGCGGGCTACAGCGAGGGGATGCGCGCTCCGAGTGCGATCGAGCTCGCCTGCGCGAATCCGTCCGCGCCCTGCCAGCTGCCGAACGAATTCGTCTCCGATCCGCCGCTCGCTGCCGAAGTGGCCCGCACGCTCGAGCTCGGCGCGCGCGGCAAGACCGCGCTCTGGCAGTGGAGCGCCGCGGCTTACCAGAGCCGCCTGGGCGATGACATCGAGTTCATCAGCGCCAGCAGCGGCGCACCCAATGCCGGTTACTACGCCAACATCGGCGCGACGCGCCGCACTGGACTCGAGCTCGCCGCTTCCACTCACCAGGGCCCGCTGGCCGTCACGCTGCGCTACAGCCTCATCGACGCCGTTTTCAGTTCCACGTTCAACGAGTCGAGCCCCTTCAACTCGAGCGCGAACGGGAACGGCGCCATCCTGGTGACAGCGGGGGATCGGATCCCGTCGATCGCGCGCCAGACCCTCAAGGTGCGTGCGGACTACGACTTCAGCAGGCGCTTCTCGGTCGGCGCAAGTGTCCTCGTGAGCGGCGGTGTGTACGCGCGCGGCGACGAGAACAACACCGATCGCAACGGACCGCTGCCCGGCTATGCGGTGGTGAGCCTCGATGCCCGCTGCCGGCTCCGCGGGAACCTCGAGCTCTTCGCCCGTGTGAACAATGTGCTCGACGCGCGCTACTATGACTTCGGGATCCTCGGAGAGGACTTCTTCAACGGTCCGGCACACAGCTTCGGGCCGGCCGTGGGCGTCGCTCCGGTCGCAACCCAGTTCCGCGGACCGGGAGCCCCGCTCGGGGCCTGGGTAGGCGTGCGCTACGCCGTCGGCCGCACACACGCTGCCCGAGGGACGGATGACTGACGGAGCGCGGACGATGCCGACACGACGAGTAATGATCGTGGTTCTTCCTGCGCTTCTCGCCGCGTGCGGCGGCGGCGGGAGTGGCGGTAATGGTGGGACCACGCCGCCAGTGCCACCGCCTCCCTACAGCTCGGTCACGCTGGTGCAGCTGTCGAAGGCCTCGACTTTCGTCGCCGGCTGCGACGGCGTGGCGGCGAACGGGACGCTCTACGTCGACACCGCGGCCGAGCCCTCGTTCGTCGTCAACCCGGCCAAGCCCCTCAACCTGATCGCCGGCTGGCAGCAGAACCGCTGGTCGAACGGCGGTGCGCAGGGCTTGAGTCACGCCGCCTCCGTCGACGGTGGCACGACCTGGACAT
>DASXKA010000174.1:0-7442 GCA_036497085.1 Steroidobacteraceae bacterium
TGGCGGCGACCTCATCGGGCGACTTGTGGGGTGGTGACTGTCCCCAGACGACGCCCAGCCCCTCGCGATAGCTTGCCGCGGGTACCGTCTCGAGATACCCGCGCCAACCCTGGCGCACGAAGGAATAATTTCCCCACGGTACATCGAGCAGCGCGGGATCGGTGTACGGAGCGCACCGAGCATCTGGCGCGACGCTCGCGACAACCAGAGCCGCAGCCGCAAGTGCGGACGAGACGCCTGTCCTCATCGGGCGGCCCGCAGCGCCTGAACCCGCGCGCTCCACGTCGCACGGAACCTCGCCGTCGCCGTGCGCGGTTCGATGAACCGCAGGCGCAGCCACTGCACAAGACCCGGAGCCGCACGATGGCCGATGGCGAACGCCCACACGACGTACACGGCCCGGCGCCAGCCGCGGAAATGCTCACTGAGCAGCAGAGTCTCGTTGAACGCCGCGTTCTGCACCGCTTCGCAGCAGAAGTGGTCGCGCTGATCCTCATCGTGGCGGGCCGCCGGGTAATGATCGACGGCGATCTGGGGGTCGTACACGAGGCGCCAGCCGCTGCGCTTCACAGCGAGCGACACCCCGAGCTCGTTCGACACCTGGGCGCCGGTACCACGCAGACGCGTATCGAAACTCACTCCCTCGAGAGCGAGAGCTCTGAAGCTCATGTTCACGCCCTTGAGAGCGTCCACCTCCCGCGGCGGGCCGACGCCGAGATGGTGGTGCCCGATGCAGCACCCGTACCAGGTGAGTCGCCCTACGACGGGCTGCGAGCCGTCCTCGAGCCGGCCGTGGTGATGCACCCAGTCGCGGCCGCCCACGCCGCCCAACAGCGGATCGGAGGCGAAGCAGGCCGCAATCTGCAGCAGCCAGTCCCGCCGTGGTGCCGCATCGTCGTCGGTAAAAGCAACGATGTCGGCGTCGACCGAGGCCAGTCCGGCATTGAGTGCGGCGACGACTCCAGCCGCCTGCACTCTGACTACCGTGAGCCGGCAGCTTTCCTGATGTGCGTGCCTGAGCGCAGGCTGCGTGGCGTCATCCCCCTCGCGCGTGACCACGATGAGCTGGTCGGGTCTGCGGCGCTGGGAAGCGATGGCCGCGAGGCAGCGTTTGAGCTCATCCGGTCGGCGGTAGGTGGGGACGATGACGGCGATGCGCGGCCCATCGGCGGGCAGAGCGCACGCGCTCACCGGGCGCCCGGCGGGACGGCGTGCACAATCCGCGGCGCCGACACTCACGCCGCAGTCTCCATCAGCGAGCGGGTAACTTCGCCCACGAAGCGCGGAACCGCATAAGTCTCAGCCCGCAGACGACCCGCCTGCCCGAGCGCGGCGCGCAGCTGCGGCCGATCGATGAGGCGGCGCAGCGATTGCACCAGCTCCGGGACGCTGCCCGGGGCGACGAGCAGGCCGTCCACTCCGTCGGTGATGATCTCCGTCGGGCCATCGAGGCGGGTGGCCACGACCGGCTTCGCAAGCGCCATCGCCTCGATGATTACCATTCCAAAGGGCTCGCCGAACGAGGCATGGACGACGATGTCCATCGCCGCCATCCAGGGTGCGGCGTCGCTCTGGTAGCCGGCGAACCGCAGGTAATTCTCGAGACCCAGCTCTCGCGACTGACGTTGGAGACTCGCGGGGTAATTCGGTTCGAGCGGATGCACGCCCCCGACGACGAGAAAGAACAGTTCGGGACGCTCCGCGACCAGCTCCCGCGCCGCCTCCAGAAACACGTGCACGCCCTTCCAACGCTGCAGGCGCGCGACGATTCCGACGATGAGCTTCCCGGGCGGCAGGCCGAGCAGCTCACGGGTCCCCGGGGCAGGTGCGATATGGCTCAGCCGCTCGAAGTCGACGGGCGGGTAGATCGTGCGCAGCTCCGCGCGCTGGCCGAACACCCTCTGTTGCGCCCGCGCTGCGGAGCGGGAGCAGGTGAGGATCCTGCGTGCCGGCAGCAGAGTGACCGCGAGATCGAGGCCGCGATTGCGTGGCAGGCCGTGCTGCCACCAGATCGCCGGCACACCGGCGAGGAGTGCCGCCGGGCCGGCATAGAGATGCGCTTTGGGCATCCAGGACACGACCACCCGGATGCCGTTCTGCTTCAGCCACTGAGCGAGCCGGTGTATGCACTGCAACCACCGCGACGGCTCGCGCAGGCGGCCCGAGCTAAAGAGGACCGTCGGGAAGCCCGCCGCCGCTGTCCACTCGACGAGCGGCCCCTCCTCCAGATAACAGACGTGCAAGCCGTGGCGCTCCGCAGGCGCCACGCCGGCGAGAAACTGGACGAGCGCGTGCTCCGCCCCGCCCCGCTGCTCGGCTAGAGGCATGACGATCCCCGCGCGCAGCGCGCGCTCCCCGCTCATCGCTTCCTCAGCAGGACGCAATAGACGTCACCGGCGATCGGCTCGGGTAACACCCGCCGCAGCAGCCGCACGGTGGCATTCACCCACGGACGTGCCCCGACGGCGTCTCCCGAGCCCGGGTAACCCCACTGGTGCGCGATGCGGAACCCGTGTCGCTCGGCCAGACGCTCGAGCGTCGCGCCGAGGAGTGGGAACAGATGTGTCGGATCACCGATCTTCCCGAACTGCTTCATGTCTGCGGTCAGGAGATAGCGCAACCGGGCGTGCAGCGAATGCACGTTCGGCGTCGTGATCAGGCACATGCCCTGATCTTCCAGGTGACGATGAACGTTGCGGAAGAAGTTCTCGATGTTCTGCAGGTGCTCGATGACCTCGATTGCGGTAATCAGCCGGAAGGTCGCGGGCGCCAGCATCCAGCTCCCGGCGTTCAGGTCGTTCGCAAAGATCGGCACGTCTCGCAACGCGAACTGGGCGGTGTCGATATCGGTTCCGTGCAGGTCTGTGAGGCCCCGCTCGCGCAGACGCTGCAACCAGGCTCCCGTACCGCAACCGATATCCAGGATCGGCGCGTCGGCGGCTACCAGTGTGGCCACGAACGCGGCGAGGCTCTCGTGAAGCCCGGTAACGGTTCGTTCGACGAGCGCGTTCATCGCTCGCTCGCCTCGAGCCGGCTCGGGGCGCCCGCGCGCAGGCGACGCAGCCATTCCCAAACCTGCCGCGATTCGGGCCACAGCGCCGGCGCGGCAACGCCGAACAGCAGGCGGTACGAGAGGTAGGTGGCGGTCGCGCGATACAGCGTCGTCAGCAGCAGTCCGACGGCCGCGCCGTTGATCCCCCATCTCGGGGCAAGAAGCCACATCGCTAGCGCCAGCAACGGGAGCGACGTCGCCTGGATGATGGTGACCACGCCCGGGCGGTTAAGCGCGAGATAGGGCTGCGTAATGACCTGCGTGACACTGCTCACCACTGCCTCGACGATCAGGCAGCCAAGCGCCCAGTAGCCGACGGTGAAGTCGACCCCATACAGAGTACGCAGCACCAGCCGTCCGCCAAGCACGAAGCCGACCGCGGGAACGAGCAACAGGGGCGTTGCAATCGAGAGCACGCGACCGGTCATTGCAATGACATCGTCGATCGAACGACCCGCGCTCTTCGGCAGGAGTACCGGCGCGGCGGCGGAAGAGAGCGTCGTGATGACTCTCGAGAGGTTGAAGATGACGACGTAGACGCCATAGCTCGCCGGGCTGAGGAGATTCACCAGGAAAACCTTGTCGAGATAGATGAGCAGCGTTCCGGCCGCCTCGCCGCCGTAGGCACGCCCGCTGTAGGAGACGAGCGGCCCGATGGACCCCAGCGCCCCGGTCATGCGCGGACGAAAGTGCCGCGCCGCCCACCAGGCGAGCCAGAGGAAGATCGGCACACCCGGAAGGAAATATGCGAGCGCCGCGCTGAGCGGGGTGAGCCGGCCGCTGACGGCGAGCGCCAACAGGCAACCGAGAGTGAGGAGCAGTGGCAGGTAGCGGACGCGGTTGTAGAGGTGAAAGCGCTCCTCGAGCTGCAGCAGCGCCATAAGAACGGTCGATACGGTCGCCGTGATGCCGAACACCATCATCCAGCGTGCGGCGCGCAGGATGTCCGGTGTCGCCTGCCGCAGCAGCATCGGCATCAGGCTCTCGCCGGCGACGAACGCCAGTCCGCCGCCGATCACGCTGAGTGCGAGCGCCATTGCGGCAATGCCCGCGCGATTCTGCGGATGCCTCTTCGCGTGATAGACCAGCGCCGACGGCAGCGCGAACGCGAAGGCATAACCGAGAAGCTGCGGCCATAGTGTGATGGCGGCGAACTCTCCGCGGCCCCGCGGGCCGAGGAAGCGCGCCGCTACCACGCCTGTCAGCACGTTTATGCACAGCACGAATCCATTCGTCATCGCGACGTGCGCGATGGCGCTCGCGGCCGACTCGCCGCGCAGAAAGCGGCCCATTGCGCTCGCCATCCTCACATCAGCCCGTCCTGGTGACAGCAGCCGCGCGGGCCCCGGAGCGGCCGCGGCTATGATCCCCTCAGTAGTAGATATCGACCGGCTCGCGCGAGCCATTGAGCACGGTGCCGATGATCGGCACGTCGCGCAGCAGTTCGATCGTGCGCAGCAGATCGTCGCGCCGCGTGCGCCCCTCGCCGACCACGATGAGCGCCGCCTGCGCGTGGCGCGCAAAAGCCAGCGCGTCGTCGGCCTGCAGCACGGGCGGCAGATCGAACACCAGGGTGCGGTCACGATAACGATTGCGCATCTCGGTAATCATGTCTTCGGCCCGCCGGGTGGATAGGAGCTCCGATGAGTCGACCGAGCGCTGGCGCGCAGGGAGAATTACCAGCCGCTCGTACCCCCCGATCCGCAGCATGGCTTCCTGCAGTGGGGCGCAGCGGCGCAGGCAATCGTCGACGCCGACACCCGGCTTGATGCCGAAACGGCGATGAATGCTCGGCCGCCGCAGATCGAGATCGATGAGCAGCGCGGTGCGCTCGGGGTCCGCGGCGATCGCGATGGCGAGATTGATGGCCGTGAGGGTCTTGCCGGTATCCGTCGCGGCACCCACCACCGCGACAGAGTTGACGGCAAGCTTGTCCAGCCGCCGGAGCACTTGCGTGCGCAGCATCTTGTACGGTGCGCCGTTCACGCCCGCGGCCGCCGGCGGCAGTATGCGCTCGCTCTCGACATGCAGCGGATCGATCTCGACCACACGTGTCGCGCCGCGGAGCGTGTCGGACTGCGGCCGCAGCTTCTGGTGCAGTGAGATCGGGCCATCGGCCGGTGCCGATTGCCCGTCGTCCTGCTCGGCCTGTCGCGTGGCAGGGTTGGCCAAGGTCAGCTTGTCGCGGGGAAATACGAACATTACTCAGACCTCGATCCCCATGCGACGGAGCGCCACCACCCACAAGACATCCAGTGGACGGTAGAGGACATGGATCAGCACCAGCGCCGCAAGGACGCCCGCCACCCCGCCGAGCAGCGCGTTCCGCCGCCAGCGTCGCAGCCGCGCCCGCTCGATTGCATTGAGCATGTACGGAATGGTTGCGAGCGGCGCTGCAGTGAGCAGAGCGCGCAGGTCCTGGAGTCCCCGTACGCTCGCATCGGTGCCCTCGAGCACTGCCACCGTGCCGAACCCGGCGGCGAGCGCGAACATGACCCCGAAGATCATGACCAGCGGCCGGTTGGGGCTCGCCGGCTCTTCCGGCGTGAACGGCGGCTCGATGAGCGTGAAGCGCTCGCCCTTGCGCTCCGTTTCGAGATTCTCGGCCGTCTCGGCGTCGTTCTGTTTCTGCCGCACCTGCCGATAGTCGATCTGCGCGGACTCGAGCTCACGCAGCATCGCCTCGTAGTCGCGCTCGACCATCGGCGTACGAGCCAGGTGCCTTTCGACCCCTGTGAGCGCCGCGTCGAGCTGCTCCCGCTTCTTGCGCAGGGCCCGTATCTGACTCACCGCAGCTTCGCGCTGCGCCTGAATCTGAATGTAGGGGGGGTTGTCGGCCGTGGAACTCGGGCGCATTTCCGCAAAGCCGTCCGGCGCCGTGGCGCTCGCCTCGGGCTGTGGGCCGGGCTCAGCCGACGGGCGTGCCTCGAGCGAGGCCACGAGCCGCTCGAGACGCACGACGTCCGGGTGGTCGGGCGCGTAGCGTTGCCGGGCGCTCGCGAGCGCCGTCCTGGCGTCCTCGAGCTGGCGGCGATCGTCGTTGGCCTCGTCCCGCGCCGCGCCTGCATCGGTCGCTACCCCGGCCTCCAGGCCCTCCATCTCGCGCTTGAGGCGCTTCACGTCCGGATGGTCGGGCGAGTACATGGCGAGCAGCCGGGCGTACTCGCTGCGGACGTATTTCAGCCGGTCCGCCGGCGACTGCACGCGCTCGCCCGTCGAGGTGTACACCTGTGCTGTCGGGTTGATCTGTGCGAGCTGCGCGTCGAGGTAAGTCACCTGCTGGTTGAGCGAGCGCAGCTGCGAATCCGTGTCGCGGAGCTCCTCTTCGGTGCGCGTCGCCTTCTGCTCGTTGAGCTGGGTCAGCTCCGGGAGCTCCTCCTCGTGCTTCTGCTTGAAGTCCGCGATCTTTGCCCGCAGTCCCCGGATGCTCTTGTCGAGTCGCGCGCTCTCCCCGGCGAGAAACACGGCCGCGTCACGCGAGCTCTGCTGGCGGGTCTCGATGTTCTGCTGCAGGTAGAGCGAGACCAGCTCGTTGGCGACCTTGGAGGCGAGCTCCGCGGACGGGCTGGTATAACTGATCGAGAAGGCGATGGTCGCCTTGGTCGGATGCCCGTCGCGGGGATCGATCACGTCGGCGCTGATCATCTCGAGCTTGGTATCGTGCCGCATCTCCTTGATCACTTCCTCGCGCGGGCGGGTACGCCGCAGCTTCGGGTACAGTCCGTAGCGCTGGATGATGGTCATGAGATTCTCGGTGGTCATGACGCGCTGGCTGATCACCTGCACGCGTTGCGACGCATAGCTCGAGACCGTCGAGCGCACCAGCTCGCTTGGCAGCTCCTGCTGCTCGATGAGGATCGTGCCGGTCGCGGTGTAGCGTGGCGGCCAGAGGAACGCGGCCAGCACGCTGAGCAACAGTACACTCGACGTCGCGAGCAGCAACGGCCGGCGTCTGCGGCGGATCACCACCCAGGGGCTCGGCGAGCTGCCTTGCGCTTCGATTTCGGTCATAGCCGGTCGCTCTGCCAGAGAATCCCCAGGTGCATCTGCCTGCCGTTGGCCCACTCGGTCGCGCTGTAGTTACGCGCGCGCGAGCGCATGTAGCCCGCCGACAGCGCCCAGCGGGGCGAGAAGTGGTATTGCCATTCGGCGGTAGCCTGACCGAATGTCGCGCCGCTGTAGATCTGGTAGCCAAGCGAAATCCCGGGTGCGAGATAGAGCGAGAGCGATACCGGGTCGGTACGGATCGCGTTGCAGGAGAGGTTGAGCGTGCTGCGCTCGGAGACGCTGATCACCGCGCTGAGCGCCGCCACGTCCTCGCGGGCGAGCAGACCGAAGCCTATCGGCAGCACCGCACGCTTGACCGAGAGGTCCCACTGCACCTTCTCGC
>DASXKA010000175.1:0-6278 GCA_036497085.1 Steroidobacteraceae bacterium
CCGTACTTCTACGGCCGCAAAGTCTACGTGGCCATCGAGAACATGACCGCCGGCGGAACCGCTGGACCGTACGTCGCCTATTGAGGACCGCGCTCACGCGAGCGAATCGTCCCGTGGCGCGCGAAGCGCGCCCGGTAACGCGCCGGCGTCGTCTTAAGGCGCAGCCTGAAGTGGTGGCGCAGCGACTCGACGCTCCCGATCCCGACGCGCCCGGCGATCCTCTCCTGAGCGAGAGTGGTGCCCTCGAGGAGCTCGCGGGCGCGGGCGATCCGCTCGCCGACGATCCACTCGTAGGGTGCCTGCCCGGTCGCGGCGCGGAACTCGCGCAGTAACGTACGGGTGCTCATCGCGGCGCGCGCCGCGAGTGACTTGAGCGTATGGCGCCTCTCGGGGTGCGCGCGCACGAAGTCGAGGAGCCGCGCGAGACGGCCGCGCTCATCGCTCGCGACGGGCCGGGGAACAAACTGCGCCTGCCCGCCCTCGCGGTGCGGAGCCACCACCAGGCGCTGCGCCACCTGATTGGCGATCCTGGCACCGAAGTCCCGGCGTACGAGGTGCAGGAGCATGTCGAGCCCGGCTGCCGAGCCCGCCGAAGTGATGACCTGCCCCTCATCCACGTAGAGCGCATTCGGCTCGACGCGGATCCGCGGGTAGCGCGAGGCGAGTGCCGGTGCGTAGCGCCAGTGTGTCGTCGCGCGCCTGCCATCGAGCACCCCGGCCGCCGCCAGTACGAAGACGCCTGAGCAGATCGAGCAGAGGCGTGCCCCCCGCCGGTGCGCCCGCGCCAGCGCCGCGAGGAGCGCCTCAGGCGGCCGCTCTTCGATCCGCCGCCAGCCCGGCACGACGATCGTGTCGGCGCGCTCCAGGAGCTTCAGGCCCCCTGCACCCGTGAGGCGCAGGCCTCCCATGGTTCGCAACGGCCCGCGCTCCGCGGCACACACCGCGAATTCGTACCAGGGCACGGTGAGCTCCGGCCGCGGCAGCGCAAACAGCTCCACCGTGCAGCCGAACTCGAAGGTGCAGAGCCGGTCGTAGGCAAGCGCGACCACCCGGTGGGTCATGGCGTGATCTTAACGTATGTTGGCGTTTGCGCCACTGCCGGCCGGGAAGCTTGGGCCGCACAATGCGCGTATGCCAAGCCTCGTCACTGAAGTCCCCTGTGCGTCGAGCGCCGACGCCGTACGCCACTTCTCGGCCGCCTTCGCCTTCGAGACCGACTGCTGGGATGTGCACGAGGCGCTCATGCAGGGTCCGGACTTCGCGCTGCTCGACGTACGCTCGGCTGAACATTACGCGCGCGGCCACGTACCGGGCGCGGCGCATCGGCCGCACCGGAAGATCACTGAAGCGCGCCTCGCCGCATTTCCCGCGGGCACGAAGTTCGTTGTCTATTGCGCCGGACCCCATTGCAACGGCGCGCAGCGCGCGGCTTTGCGCCTCGCGCAGCTCGGACGTCCGGTGAAGCTCATGCTCGGCGGAATGACGGGCTGGCTCGATGAGGGCTTTGAGATCGAGTGCGCCACCGAAGAAGCTGCGGGCGCGGCGGGATAGCGAGCGGCTCTCGTCCGCGGCGCGTGGGGGCGGGCGGCGCGCCATGGCATCATAGGGCAATGAGTTCCCTGCTCAAGATCCTTACTGCATTGCTCCTCGTTCTCCTCGCCGTCACCGCATACGGTCTCTGGGCGACGCGGCCGCCGGCCTCCTCGACCCCGGTAGGAGCGCTCAACGCGGCTCTCGAGTCGGAGGCCGCCGGCCCTGGGTCGCTGCCGACGATCGATGAGAGCACGCTCCTCACGGCGCAGCGCCTCGCGAGGCTCGCGACCACTCCCGAGGAGGTGCCGCTGGCGCGCACCGCCGTGCAGCTCGCCGACCACGAGCTCGACCTCGCCTTTGCCGGCGCGCTGCGCCACATCGAGGCGCATCCTCCGGTCCTCGGCGCCGAGGCGCGCGAGATCCAGGACCGCCTCACAAAGGCGCAGCGGCAGCTCGCGAGCGACAGCGAGCGCGTCAAGCACCTCACCGATTCACTCGCGAAAGCCAAGGACGCCGACAGGCCCTCCATCCAGGATCAGCTCGATCTCGCCCAGGCGCAGCAGCAGCTCGACCAGGATGAAGTCACCCAGGACAACGAGGATCTGATGCGCGCGGGCGGCAACGAGCACCAGCGCATCCAGGTGATGCAGCAGGAGCACGAGGCGGCCTCGCAGGCTCGCCAGACAGTCCCGCCTGCCGAAGCGAATCCCCTCGGGAGTCTCAAGGGGCTGGTCGGCAAGGTGCGGCAGTGGATGGCGATTCGCCGCAAGGAGCGCTGGCTCGGCAAGGTTCAGGCGCACGCTGCCGAGAGCGCGGCGCAGCTCGAGGCCGGGAGCCGGAAAATCGCCACCGATCTCGCGACGCGCAAGGCGCAGACCGGCGCGGTCGCGAACGCGCCTCCACCGGCGGGTGCCGTGCCCGCCGGGAGCCCGCCAGAGGCTCCGGTGAGCGCCGCGGTTGCGGGCGCCGCGGCGACCGGCCCAGGCGGCGCGCTCGCGGCTGCAACGCGCGAGCTCGCCGCGGAGCAAAGCCGCCTCACCATACGAGCGCAGCGGATCACGGCCCGCAAGCGGCTCGCCGAGACCTACGGTCAGTGGCGCGCGGTGGTCGAAACGCAGGCGAAGGCATCGCTGCACTCGGGCCTCACGGACGTAGCCGTGGTGCTCGCCGCTCTTCTCGTTCTCCTCTTTGTCGACCGCTGGCTGGAAACGCTCCTGGGGCGCGCCCCTATCGATCGACGCCAGGTCGCAACGCTTCGCAGTGTCGTCGGCGTTTCATGCCAGCTGGTAGGGGTCGTCGTCATCCTCCTCGTGCTGATCGGACTTCCGGGACAACTCGGGACCATGATCGGCCTCGCGGGCGCGGGGCTCACGGTGGCGCTCAAGGACTTCATCATCGGGTTCCTCGGCTGGTTCGTCCTGATGGGCAAGCACGGCGTGCGGGTCGGGGACTGGGTCGAGATCAACGGTGTGAGCGGCGAGGTGGTCGAGCTCGGCATCTTCCACACGGTGCTCCTCGAGACCGGGAACTGGACCGACGCCGGCCACCCCACCGGTCGGCGCGTGACCTTCACCAATGCCTTCGCCATCGAGGGGCACTATTTCAACTTCTCGACCACAGGCCAGTGGCTCTGGGACGAGATCCTCGTCACGGTGCCCTTCGATCGGGATGCACACGCGATCGCGGACGCGATCCAGAACGAAGTGACCTCTGCGACCGCCGAGAGTACCCGCCAGGCCGAGGCCGAGTGGCAGCGCGCCGCACGCGGACGTACGCCCGGTTTCACGGCGCAGCCGGGGATTGCGATCCGTCCCGCGCCCGGGGGCGGCGGTGTAGAGATTGCGGTCCGCTACGTCACGCGCGCCGCCGAGCGCTATGCGCTGCGCTCCAAGCTCTATCAGTCGGCGGTGCAGCTCCTGTCGCAGCCGAAGGCGTCCTCGCAGAAGCCATGAGCGGGCGACTTCCCGCGGTATTCCTCGGGCACGGCAACCCGATGAACGCCCTGCATGCAAACCTCTGGACGCGTGCCTGGGCCGCGCTCGGCGCCGGACTCGCCCCGAGGCCCCGTGCGGTGCTGGCGATCTCCGCGCACTGGTACGTCGAGGGCACGGCGGTCACCGCGATGGCCGCTCCGCGCACCATCCACGACTTCGGCGGCTTCCCGCGCGCGCTCTTTGATGTGCGCTACCCCGCCCGCGGCGATCCCGCGCTCGCCGCGCGCGTAGGCGAGCTCCTCGCGCCACTGCCGGTCGAGAGGGATCAGTCCTGGGGGCTCGATCACGGCACCTGGTCGGTGCTCTGCCATGTGTTTCCGCAGGCCGATGTACCGGTCGTGCAGTTGAGCATCGACGAGACGCGGCCGCCCGCGTTTCACTACGAGCTCGGCACGCGCTTACGGGCGCTGCGCGATGAGGGCGTGCTCATCGTCGGCAGCGGCGATGTCGTGCACAATCTTGAGGCCTATGCCTGGGGTGGACGCCCGGCGCAGCCCTACGATTGGGCGCTGCGCTTCGAGAGTACCGTGCGCGAGCGTCTCGTGGCGGGCGATCACGCAGCGCTCATCGATTACACCGCATTGGGCAATGACGCCCTCCTCTCGGTGCCCACGCCCGAGCACTACCTGCCGCTTCTGTATGTACTCGGCGCGAGCGTCCCAGGAGAGTTTGTTACATTTCCAACGGACGGAATCGACGGAGGATCGGTCTCGATGCTGGCGGTGCGCTTCGGTTAGACTCGCGGCCCCACCTGTTCCAGGGAGAAGGCACGTGGCGCTTGCATCCAGAGTCACCTTTGTCATGGCATTTGCGTTCGCCGCGAGCACACCCGCCTTCGCCCAGCACGAAGAGCACGGCGGCGGCCATGCGGAACACGGCCGGCCCGAGGCGCATGGGGAGCCGCATCCGGGACCCCGCGGCTACGAGCGCGTAGCCGAGCCGCACGGCTGGAACACCCGGCCCCGCGATGTGGACCACAAGACCTACGAGCACAACTACCAGGCGGCGCGCGTCTACCACATCGGCGTGTATCACCGCCCACGCGGCTGGGTGGCGCACCGCTGGGGGTACGGCGAGATGCTGCCGCGCGTTTACTGGGCGGCGCCCTACCTGCTCGCAGACTATTGGCTCTTCGGGCTCGAGGTGCCACCGGTGGGGTTCGAGTGGGTGCGCGACGATAGCGACGCGATCCTGGTCGACGTCAACACTGGACGGATCCTCCAGGTCGAGTACGGCGTCTTCGAGTAAGGGCGAATCAGACGGGATTTGTCGGCGCGGCGATGCCCAGGTACTGCGCCAGTTCACGAAATTAGGCGCATGGACACTGCTGCTGGGTGCACCCAGATGTGTATAATCCGCACCCGCGGTACACATTAGAACTCAAGGCGAATATGCGCACTAATATCGTGATCGATCCGAAGCTGATCGGCGAGGCGCTGCGACTATCCGGGGCGCCGACAAAGCGCAAGGTCGTCGAGGACTCTCTGCGGCTGCTGATTCAGGTCAAGAAGCAGGAGCGCATCCGGCAGGTTCGGGGCAAGCTGAAGTGGATCGGCGACCTGGATCGCATGCGGCGCGACTGACGACAGACAGTCGTGGTTCTCGTGGACACCTCCGTTTGGGTCGATTACTTCAACGGCGTCGAAACCCCACAGGCCGACCGCCTCGATCAATTGCTCGGATCGGGTCGTCTGTTCACCGGGGACTTGATCCTTGCAGAGCTGCTGCAGGGCTTCGCCCGCGACGGCGACTACCGACGGGCCCGTGGCCTGCTTCTTGATCTGCCGTGCGCGGATCTTGTTGGTCGAGACGTAGCCCTGGCCGCCGCGGATCACTATCGCCGACTTCGGAGGCGTGGAATCACGGTTCGCAAGACGATCGACATGCTGATCGGAACCTACTGCATCCAAAACGGTCACGATTTGCTGCACTCCGACCGGGACTTCGACGCCCTGCAGCAGCATCTGGGATTGCGAGTGCTTCAATGAGCCGGGTGGGTCCCCCGTGGCGCCGGAGCGCGTAACGGTTAAATTGATTGGTGGGTGCTGACGGGCTCGAACCGCCGACATTCGCCTTGTAAGGGCTGGCGATCAAAATAACATCAATGGCTTGGCTCACTGATACCGGCTCCAAACCGGCCCAAAACGGCACACCGGAGCGCAAAGGGAGCACACGACGAGGGCGCGCGCACCCTGAAACGCTCTCCCTGAGTGGAGGTGGGATGATCGCGCACGTCACTTCATGGGCGCTCGGCCCGTCGTCAGAAACGTGCACTTGGGTCCTTGGGCCTTGGCGAGCCGTTCATCGAGGGTCGCCAACGGTAAGGCGAGCGCCTCCGCGACTGCGACATACCAAGCGTCATAGCTCGTAATCGTGTGACGCAGCTCCCAGATGCGATCTGCGAAGGGCTCGAAGGAGAGCAGTTGGAGGTCGAGCTGCATGAGATCTTCGTGTGCCGCGTTGGCCTCGGGCGTGCTGATACGCCTTGCACGCTCCAAACGGCGAAGAACGTTTGTCGCCTCAACGCGGGCGAGTTCCGGCGCAACCAGCGCGCCATTCGCGATGATCCCCTCGGCCCAAGCTCCGTGCGGGCCGGCATCGACCAGCGCTGCCACGAGTACAGATGAATCGACGACGGCGCTCAACGTCGGTCGGCGTCGCGACTCTTGAGTATCAGTCCGGCAGAAACGCGCGTCTGGGCCGCTCGCTTTCTCCTGCGCACTTGGTGGAGCCAGGTATCCACCGAGGGCC
>DASXKA010000176.1:0-10370 GCA_036497085.1 Steroidobacteraceae bacterium
ACGGTTGCGATCTTCGTCTACGTGCTGATCGCGGTGGCGGAGCTGCGGCTGCGGCGCCGTCTCGAGCGCGAGGCGCCGGAGCGGCTGCGCATCCGCATGTGGGGCTACCCCTGGCTCACGCGCCTCGCGGTAGCCGGAATGGTGGCAATCCTCGCCGCCATGGCGGTAATCCCCGCGCAGCGCGTGTCCCTCGGCTTCGGCCTCGTGAGTGCCGCCATCCTGCTCGCGGCGTTCGTGCTGCGCTCAGGCCTGCGGCGCGGGGCGCGGACCTGATGCTCCTGCTCGTCTTCAACGCCGGCAGCTCCTCGCTCAAGTTCGATCTGCTCGAGTGGTCCGCGACCGGTGTGGCGCGCCGCCTGAAAACCGGCGCGTTCGTCGACAAGGCCGACGGCTCGGGAAGCTTCGCGCTCGTCGGCGCATCACCCGCGCCGGCGCCGCCGGCCCCGATTCGCAGTCTGGCCGCCGCCGCCGGCTTCGTGCTCGACTGGCTCGCGGATGAGCGCGCGCACGGGCAGAATTTCCTCGCGCAAGTCGCGGCGACCGTGCATCGGATCGTGCACGGCGGCGAGCTCTTCCGCGCGAGCACCCGGCTCGGCGCCGCCGAGCTCGCCTCGCTCGCCGCCCTCGATGAGCTCGCGCCGCTGCACAACCCGCCGGCGCTCGCGGTAATCGCCGGCGTTCGTGCGCGGCTCGGCGACGCCACTCCGCTCATCGGAGTGTTCGACACCGCCTACTACGCCGTCCTGCCGGAGGCTGCCTGGCGCTACGCGGTGCCGGCACGCTGGTATCAGGACTTCGGCGTGCGCCGTTACGGGTTTCACGGCACGGCGCACCGCTACCTGTGCGCCACGGCGCGCGCCCGCGCGCGGCCGGGCAAGCCGACCCGCCGGGTCGTGAGCCTGCAGCTCGGGCGCGGCTGCTCGGTAACCGCGACGCTCGATGACCGCCCCATCGCGACCAGCATGGGGTTCACACCGCTCGAAGGCCTGGTCATGGGAACGCGCTCAGGAGACTTTGATCCCGGCGCCCTGCTGCACGTCATGGAGCGCGCGGGTCTGTCACCCGCCGCGGCGCGCGCGGCACTGAATAACGACAGCGGGCTGAAAGGCCTCTCGGGAGACAGTGCCGACATGCAGGAGTTGCTGCGCCGCGAGCACCAGGGCGATCCACGTGCCGGGCTCGCGATCGAGATATTCTGTCGGCGTGCACGACATTACCTGGGGGCCTTCGCGAGCGAGCTGGGCGGAGTCGACGCCATCGCCTTTGGCGGCGGCATCGGCGAGCACAGCCCCGAGATCCGCCGCCGCATCGTGCTCGGCCTCGAGTGGGCCGGGATCACGATCGACGAGGAAAAGAATCGGGCCGAGGACGCCGCCAGCATCGGCGCGGCGGACAGCTGGGCCGCGATCGAAGTGGTCCGCGTCGACGAGGCGAGCGTGCTCGCCGATGAGGCGGCGGCGCTCCTGAGGCGCGCCGCCTGAAGATCTAGTTGGCCCGGCATCTGGAGATTCTTTCAATGAGCGTAATCAATAAGCTTTCTTCAACCGGGCGCGTGCCTGACGAAATCCGCCGGGCCTCGGCGCAGCAGATGCGGTTCGATCAGGACAATACCGAGAACACCGTCGGCTACGTGATGCTCGACTGCTCTGGCACTACGATGGACCGCTACGTCGACGCGCCGGCCATCGTATTCGTCGAGGTGTTCAGGAAATACGGGCTCGAGATCAGCATGGACGAGGCACGCAAGCCCATGGGTCTGCGCAAGGACCTGCACATCAAGGCGGTCACTGAGATTCCGTCAGTTCGCGAGCGCTTTACGGCGAAGTTCGGTCGTGAGCCGACGCAGGCAGACGTGGACAAGATGTTCGCGGTATTCGTTCCGACTCAGATCGACCTCCTGAAGAGCGGCAACTATCACGAGCTCTTGCCTGGCACGGCGGAGGTCGTCCGCGAGATGCAGAAGGACGGAATAAGGATCGGTGTCACTACCGGATTCACCCGCGGCATGCTGGATATCCTGCTCGCCGGCGGCACCAAGCAGGGATTCAATCCCGATGCTGCCTGCGCCGGCGACGAAGTGGAAATGCCTCGGCCAACCGCGTACATGGTCATCAAGAACCTCGAGCGTCTGGGCGTGTTGAACCTCAAGAACGCGATGCGCCGCACTGTCAAGGTGGACGACACCGTCTCCGGCGCCGGAGAGGGCGCGCCGCTGTGCTGGCGGGTGGGCGTATCGAAGTGGAGCAACTACGTCGTCGACAGCTGGGTCGTCGCGAGGTCGCTGAGTCCGGAGCAGCTGGCGGCGCGTGAGCGAGCTTCAAAAGAGAAGCTGATCACCGAAAGCGGTGCGCATTACGTGATCGACGATCTGCGGGACCTGCCGGCGGTGATCGCCGAGATCAATCAACGGCTGGCCCGCGGGGAAGGCCCGGACTGAGAGGACACGTTCATGAGCACCGATCCGTATCTACTGACTCCCGGACCGCTGACGACCTCGTTGCGCACCCGGCAGAGCATGCTGCGCGACTGGGGATCCTGGGATGTCGACTTCAACAGCATCACGGGCAGGATCCGCGAGCGGCTGTTGCAGATCGTTCACGGCACCGCGACGCACGAGTGCGTGCCGATGCAGGGCAGCGGCACGTTCTCGGTCGAGGCGGCCATCGGCACGCTGGTGCCCCGCACAGGACACGTCCTGGTCCCGCAAAACGGGGCTTACTGTCAGCGCATCGCCCGAATATGCCGCGTGCTCGGTCGCAAGCTAACGACCATCGATTACGCCGAGAACATGCAGGTTGCCACCGCGGACGTCGACCGCGTGCTGCGCACCGACGCCTCGATCACGCACGTGGCGCTGGTGCATTGTGAGACCAGCACCGGGATCCTGAACCCTTTGAAGGAGGTCGCCCAGGTCGTCTCGCGCCACGGCCGGGGCCTCATCGTCGACGCGATGAGTTCCTTCGGCGCGCTCGAGATCGACGCGCGCACCACGCCCTTCGATGCCGTCGTAGCCGCTTCGGGGAAATGTCTCGAGGGACCGCCCGGCATGGGCTTCGCGGTCGTGCGCCGCGAGGCGCTCGAGCGCTGCGAGGGCAACTGCCATTCGCTCTCGCTCGACCTGTATGACCAATGGATCTACATGCAGAAAACCACCCAATGGCGCTACACGCCGCCGACCCACGTCGTGGCAGCATTCGATTCGGCAATCGCCCAGTATCTCGAGGAGGGCGGCCTCGCGGCGCGCGCCGCCCGCTACGCCCAGAACTGCCGCACTCTTATTGACGGCATGTCCAAACTCGGGCTGAAGAGCTTTCTGCCCGCAGGCATTCAGGCGCCGATCATCGTGACCTTCTTCGCGCCCGACAGTCCCCACTACGTCTTCAAGGACTTCTACAACGCCGTCAAGGCGCGCGGGTATATCCTGTATCCGGGAAAGCTCACCACGGTGGAGACGTTCCGGGTCGGCTGCATGGGACAGCTCGGCGAGCGCGGCATCGCCGGCGCAGTCGAGGCAGTAGGCAAGGTGCTCGCGGAGATGCGGGCGGCGGCCTGAAGGGCCCCGCAGCCGACTGCGTGATGCCGCGCTTAACCAACACCAAAACCTACTCCCTCCCGTGGCTACCCTGACGGCGCCCACCGCGGGCGCCGCGTCGACCGACACCGCCGGGCTATAGCCATGAAGATCGCGAGCCTCGAGACCTTCGCCAACCGCTTCGTATGCTTCGTGCGCGTGACGACCGACTCGGGCGACGTCGGCTGGGGCCAGACCTCCACCTACAATGCCGACATCACGGCGAGCGTCTTCCACCGGCAGGTCGCTCCGTGGTCGCTCGGCCAGGATGCCTTCGACGTCGGCGCGCTTATTTCACGCATCGAGGAGCGCGAGCACAAGTTCCCGGGCAGCTACCGCTGCCGCGCTCTTGCCGGGCTCGACACCGCGCTGTGGGACCTGCGCGGCAAGCTCGAGGGCAAGCCAGTCGTCGAGCTTCTCGGCGGCAAACCCCGGAAGCTGCGCGCCTACGCCTCCTCGATGAAGCGTGACATTACCCCGGAGCAGGAAGCCGCGCGCTTCCTGAAGCTGCGCGACGCTCATGGCTTCGATGCCTTCAAGTGGCGCGTCGGGGCCGAATGCGGTCACGACGTCGACGAGTGGCCCGGCCGCACCGAGGCGATCGTGCCGTTCGTCGCGCGCGCGCTCGGCGCCGGCGTTGCCAAGCTGGTGGACGCAAACAGCGGCTTCTCGCCGCCGCGCGCGATAGAAGTCGGCAGGCTCCTCGAGGCCGAAGGCATCGGCCATTACGAGGAGCCCTGCGCTTACTGGAGGCTCGAGGAGACCAAGCGCGTCGCGGACGCGCTCGCGATCGACGTTACCGGCGGCGAGCAGGATTGGGACCTCGCCACCTGGGCGCGCATGATCGAGATGCGCGCCGTCGACATCGTGCAGCCCGACGTCATGTACATGGGGGGAATCGCGCGCACGCTCGAGGTTGTGCGGATGGCGGCCGCAGCCGGCATCCCCTGCACGCCGCACAGTGCCAACCGCTCGCTCGTCACGCTCTGCTCCATGCACCTGCTCGGCGCCATCCAGAACGGCGGCAAGTACCTCGAGCTCTCGATCGAGGGCGAGGATTACTACCCCTGGGAGCGTGGGTTGTTTCGTCAGGATCCCTACCGCGTCGAGAATGGGCAGGTCACAATCCCGTCGGCGCCGGGCTGGGGGGTCGACATCAATCCCGACTGGCTCGAGACGGCGGGCTACCAACGCAGCGGCTAGGAGCGATCGTTCATGCAGCCAGAAGAGGTGCGCAGCGCGCGCGACGCCCGTGCCATCGTCGAGGAACGCGGCCTGACGCACGTCAAGGTCGGGGTGTTCGACAACGACGGGATCCTGCGCGGCAAGTTCATCGACCGGGCCAAGTTCCACTCCGCCCTGGAGAAGGGGCTCGGCTTCTGCGACGTCGTGCTCGGCTGGGACTCGAACGACCAGCAGTACGACAACATCACTTTCACGGGCTGGCACACGGCTTTCCCCGATGCTCCGGTGCGGCTGCTGCCGGAGACCTGCCGCGCGCTCCCCCTCGAGGGCAACATGCTGCTGTTCCTCGGTGAGTTCGCCGGCAAGGCCGAGGAGGTCTGTCCGCGCGCGACGCTGCGCAAGGTGCTCGGGCGCGCCGCCTCGATGGGGTATGGAACGGCGAGCGCCGCAGCGGAGTACGAGTTCTTCGTCTTCAGCGAGACGCCCGCGAGCGTGCGCGAGAAGCACTACCGCAATCTCATCAACCTGACACCCGGATATTTCGGCTACTCGCTGCTGCGCAGCGGCGTACACGCCGAGCTCTACCAGGCGCTCCTCAAGCTCGCCGACGACATGCGGATGCCGATCGAGGGGCTGCACACCGAGACCGGGCCCGGCGTGATGGAGGCTGCGCTGCATTATGCGGACGCGCTCGAGGCCGCCGACCGCGCCGCGCTCTTCAAGACCTTCGTGAAAGTGCTGGCCCAGAGGCGCGGGCTGATGGCGACCTTCATGGCGAAGTGGTCGCAGCAGCTCCCGGGCCAGAGCGGTCACCTGCACGTGTCGCTCGCCCGCAAGGACGGTGTCTCGGCGTTCTACGACGAGCACAAGCCCCACACCATGTCGGACGAGATGCGCTGGTTCGTCGGCGGTCAGCAGGCGTTGATGCCCGAGCTCCTCGCCATGGTGGCCTCGACCGTCAACAGCTACTCGCGCCTGGTGCCGGGCTACTGGGCGCCAACCTCCGCAACCTGGGGCGTCGAGAACCGCACCTGCGCGCTGCGCGTCATTCAAGGCGGTCCCACGAGCCAGCGCGTCGAGTACCGGATCGCCGCCGCCGACATCAATCCCTACCTCGCCCTGGCGGTGGCGATCGGCTCGGGGCTGTGGGGCATCGAGCACCGCATCGAGCCCGACGAGCCGATCACCGGCAACGCCTACGACAGGAAGCTCCCTGGCAAACGCCAGCTGCCACGAACGCTCACCGAGGCCGCCGAGCGCCTGGCGGGCTCGAAGGCCGCACACGAGCTGTTCGGCAAGCCGTTCATCGAGCACTACGCGGCGAGCCGCGAGTGGGAAGAGCGCGAGTTTCGCCGCGCGGTGACCGATTGGGAGCTGGCGCGATATTTCGAGATCATCTGATGACCTCGAATACCCTGAAGGCCATCTCTCCCGTCGACGGCCGCGTCTACGCCGAGCGCACTCCCGCGACCGCGGCCGAAGTCGACGCGACACTCGAGCGTGCCCGCAGGGCGCAACGCGAGTGGCGCACCCTGCCGGTTGCGGAGCGCGCCGCGATCCTGGAGCGCTTCTGCGCACAGTTCGAGAGCCGTGGCGCAGGGATCGCCACCGGCCTCTCGTGGCAGATGGGGCGCCCGATCCGCTTCGCGCCGAGCGAGGTGCGCGGCACGCTCGAGCGGGCCCGTTACATGATCGGCTGCGCGGGCGCCGCGCTCGCCGACATCGACGCGGGACCGAAGACCGGCTTTCGCCGCTTCGTCCGCCGCGAGCCGCTCGGAGTTGTGTTCACGGTGGCTGCCTGGAATTATCCGTACCTCATCGCCGTCAACAGCGTGGTGCCCGCCCTCATGGCCGGCAACGCCGTAGTGCTGAAGCATTCGGCGCAGACCCCGCTCGCCGCGGAGGTCTTCGCGGAGTGTCTCGCTGCGGCGGGCCTCCCGCCGGGGCTGTTCCAGGTGCTGCATCTCTCCCACGAGGACACCGAGCGGGTGATCCGCGATGTGCGCGTCGGCTTCGTGGCCTTTACCGGCTCGGTGGCGGGCGGCCGTGCGGTACAGCGCGCCGCGGCCGAGCGTTTCGTCGGCGTCGGCCTGGAGCTCGGCGGCTGCGACCCGGTGTACGTGCGCCACGACGCAGACCTGAAGCACGCGATCGAGAGCATCGTCGACGGCGCCTATTTCAACTCCGGCCAGTCCTGCTGCGGGCTGCAACGCATCTACGTGCATGAGAGCGTCTACGAGACCTTCACGCGCGGCTGCGTCGAGCTCATCCGGCAGTACCGGCTCGGCGACCCGCTCGATCCTGAGACGACGCTCGGGCCCGTGGTGCGGAGCGCGGCGGCGGATGCAGTGCGCGCGCAGATCCGCGCCTCGCTGGACGCCGGTGCCAGACCCGCGATCGAGGAGCGCGAGTTTGCCGCGAGCAGGGCCGGCACGCCTTATCTCGCGCCCCAGCTGCTGCTCGATGCACCCGCCGGCTCCGTGGTGATGCGCGAGGAGATCTTCGGTCCCGTGGCCGGCATCGCCCGGGTGCGCTCGGACGACGAGGCGCTCGCGCATATGAACGACAGCGCTTTTGGCCTCACTGCGGCGGTGTGGACGCGGGACGACGAAGCGGCGGAGCGGCTCGGCGCCACGATCGAGACCGGCACCTTCTTCATGAACCGCTGCGATTACCTCGATCCGGCACTCGCCTGGGTAGGCGTGAAGGATTCGGGGCGCGGCTGTACGCTCTCGGTGGTGGGGTACGAGCACCTGACGCGGCCCAAATCCTTTCATCTGCGGGTGACGACGTGAGCGCGATCCTCAAAGCCAACTGGAACTATCCGACCACGGTGTGGGCCGGCGCCGGCCGCATCGCCGAGCTGCCGTCCGCCTGCACGGCGCTTGGCATCAAGCGGCCGCTGCTGGTTACCGACGAGGGCCTGCGCGAGGCGCCGATGGTGCGGCGGGCCCGCGGGCTGGTGGCGGGCTGCGGACTCTTTGCCCGCGTGCGCGGCAACCCCGTGGCGGCCAACATCGATGAGGGGCTCGCGGCCTATCGCGCCGGGTCGCACGACGGCGTGATCGCCTTCGGCGGGGGCTCGGCGCTCGATGCGGGCAAGGTCATCGCATTCATGTCGGGGCAGACGCGCCCGCTGTGGGATTTCGAGGACGTGGGCGACTGGTGGACGCGCGCCGACCCCGCAGGCATTGCCCCGGTCGTCGCCGTGCCGACCACCGCCGGGACGGGTTCCGAGGTCGGGCGCGCCGGGGTCGTCGTCAACGAGGAGACGCACCAGAAGAAGATCATCTTTCACCCGCAGATGATGCCCCGGGTCGTGATCAGTGATCCGGAGCTCACCGTGGGGCTGCCGCCGGCGATCACCGCCGCAACCGGCATGGACGCCTTCGTACACTGTTTCGAGGCCTTCTGTGCGCCGGGCTTCCACCCGCTCGCCGACGGCATTGCGCTCGAAGGCATGCGGCTCATCCAAGCCTATTTGCCGCGGGCTTGCGAGCACGGCACCGATATCGAGGCGCGCTCGCGCATGCTGGCGGCGGCCAGCATGGGCGCCACGGCATTTCAGAAGGGCCTGGGCGGGGTGCATGCCATCGCTCACCCGGTCGGCGCGCACTTCAACACTCATCACGGACTCACCAATGCGGTGCTGCTGCCGTACGTCATCACCTACAACCGCCCAGCGATCGAAGGAAAAGTGGCGGTCATCGCGCGCGTGCTGGACCTGAAGGGCGAGCCCTTCGGAGCGCTTTTCGAGTGGGTACTGGGGTTTCGGCGGCGGCTCAAGATCCCGCAGACCCTCGCCGACATCGGCGTGCCGGCAGGAAGCGCCGATCTCATCGGCCGCGAGGCCGCGGCCGACCCTTCCGCATCGGGTAATCCGCAGCCGGCGGACGGGGCGGCCTACGCGCGCATCTTCCGCGCCGCAGTCAAAGGCGATTTGAGCCTCGGAGTCTAGGCCTTACCGAGCTCCGCGACCGCCTCTCTCCAGAGCGTCTCGTTGGCGGCCGCTACCACGCGGCCGTTGCTCGCGGTCGTCAGCACTTCCCCGCGCCAGCCGCTGATCCGGCCGCCGGCGCCCTCGACGACCGGAATCACGGCCATGAAGTCGTGGGGCTTCAGCTGCACCTCGACGACCAGCTCGCAGGAGCCCGAGGCCAGCATGCCGTACAGATAGCAGTCGCCGCCGTAGCGCCGGAGCGCTGCGCGTGCGCCGAGCGCCTCGAAGCGCGGCCGCTCCTCGCTGTTGAAGGTCTCGGCCGTGGTCGTGTAGACGACGGCCTCGCCGAGCGATCGGCAAGCGCTGGTGTGCACCTCGCGGCCATTGAAGAGTGTCGGACGGCCCTCGCATCCCACCCAGCGCTCGGCCAACGCCGGCGCCTCGATCACGCCGAGCACCGCCCGCTCGCCCTGCACGAGCGCGATCAGGGAGCCAAAGAGTGGGAACCCCGTGATGAAGCTCTTGGTACCGTCGATCGGGTCGAGCACCCAGGTGAATTCGCCGCTGCCCTCCTGCGCGGGGAACTCCTCGCCGCGAATCGCATGCTGCGGAAACGCGGCGCGGATCAGGCGGCGCATTTCGCTCTCGATGTCCTTGTCGACGACGGTCACGGGAGTGCCGTCGCTCTTGCGCGTCACGGCGACCGGGGTGCGAAAATGACGCGCGGCGATGCGGCGCGCGACGTCGGCGAGCTCTCCGGCGAGAGCGAGAGCCGCACCGCAGTCGGGATGACTCGCGAAGCTCATGACCGAGTTGAACGCCGCCGCGCGTACGGCAGCACCTGGTGCTCCAGCCAGTTGCGCAGCTCCGCGAGCTTCAGCGCCTCCTCCCGTACGGCTGGCCCGAGCCCGTGCTTCCACGCAAGACGCCGGTCGTGCGGGTCGCGCATGAGAGCGCGCAGATCGGCGACGAAGCTCTCGAGCTCGGCGCGGTCGGCGAGCAGTCCTTCCTCGAGGAGCTTCGGGCCGTAGCGCACGGCGCAGGCGGCGATCTCGGCGAAGTTGTATTCGGGATGGTATTGCACACCCCAGAAGACGCCGGCACCGTGCCGTAGCTCGAGCGCCTGCAGCCCCATCTCGTTGCTCGCGAGCGGCACGGCGCCTGCCGGGAGCCGGGCGATGTCGTCTCGGTGTACGGTGAGCGCCTCGAATACGGTGGGCTTCCCGGCGAACATCGGGTGATTCCGTCCCGCCTCGTTGAGCTTGATCCGCCGGCCGAAGCCGAACTCGCGCCCGCGCGGGTTGGCGCGAACCTCCCCGCCGGCCGCGGCCACCGCCACCTGCATGCCCCAGCAGCTGCCGAAGAACGGCACGCCCGCAGCGAAGGTCGCGCGCGCCAGGTCGATCTGCCGCTCGATAGGCGCGCTGCCCTCGTACACATTGAGCGCCGAGCCCGTGATCGCCACGCCGTCATAGGCGCTGACGCCGCCGCCCTCCGGCCAGCGCACCTCGTCATCCGCGGGACGCACGATGTCACAGCGGACGGCGGCGAGGCTCTCGAGGGTGCGGGCATAAGCCTCCCCAGTCGGTGAGCCGCCCGCTGCGACCTGCTGCTCGCGGACGTCCAGGCGATTTCCGTCGACGACGAGGATGCTCGCCAGACTCATCTATTAGG
>DASXKA010000177.1:0-2601 GCA_036497085.1 Steroidobacteraceae bacterium
GAGCCCGGGCGCCAGAGCTGCTGGTTCGTCGGCTGGCTGGCGCAGCAGCCCGAGGCGACCAACATCAATCTGATGGGTCTCGAGCAGGCGGCGAATGTCGCCGAGGCGCTCGCGCTCGCTCCCGGGATCGGCATTCCGCACCAGAATCTCGTGGTCGGCGATCGCGACGGGCACATCGGCTGGAGCATCTTCGGTCGCATCCCGGAGGGCAGCGGGCCGACGCGCACCCTCGGCAACATCGCGTGGACCACCGCGGGGGATCATCCTCACATCGTCGATCCGGCGCGCGGGCTGATCTGGACCGCCAACGCGCGGGTGAGCACCGATGTGAAGGAGCTCGCGCTCATCGGCGGGTCGGACGCTCGCTACGGGGCGAACTATGTGCTCGGCGCGCGTGCCCGCCAGATCCGCGACGACCTGCTCGCATTGCCGGGGAGGGACAAGGCGACCGACATGCTGCACGTGCAGCTCGACGACCGCGCGCTGTTCCTCGCGCGCTGGCGCGAGCTGCTGCTGCAGGTGCCCGACGCCGCGAGCGCACCTGCCCACCCCCGGCGCGCCGAGTTCCTCCGCCAGGTCAAGGCATGGGATGGGCGCGCCGGCATCGATTCGGTGGGCTACCGTCTGGTGCGCAGCTTCCGCGACCACACCCGGGATGCGGTCTGGGACATGGTGGTCACCGCCTTAGGGATACCACCGGACTACAACGTCGGGCCACCGTGGCAGTTCGAGACCCCGCTGTGGCAGATGGTGACGCGCCAGCCGCAATACCTGCTCGCGCGGCAGTACGCCGACTGGCCGGCATTTCTCAGCGCCGAGCTCGATGCCACCATCGCCGATCTCGGGGAGGAGTGTGCCGATCTCGCCCGCTGCACCTGGGGGAGGCACAACGTCGTGCGGGTCCGCCATCCGCTCTCGCCCAGCCTGCCGGGGCTCGGCTGGCTGCTCGACATGCCGCCTCTCGAGCTGCCGGGCGATACGCACATGCCGCGCGTGCAGCAGGTCGCATTCGGGGCCTCGGAACGCTTTGCGGTTTCGCCGGGCCACGAGAGCCAGGGGTATTTCCTGCTGCCGGGCGGCCAGAGCGGCCATCCGCTCTCGCCATTTTACCGGTCGGGGTTCCAGGCATGGGCGCACGGTGAGCCGCAGCCTTTCCTGCCCGGTGCGGCGCGGCACACCCTCACCCTCAAGCCCAACTGAGTTCACACCGGTGACGGCGTCGGCGCCCGGCACGCCATGACGCGCGACGCCCGTCACACGAGGTTCAGCCTCGCAGGTTCCATAATAGGCGACGGATAGGAACACAATGGACGGCAGCGGCGAAACCGGGCACTGGCCGAGCGATCGGCCGAACGTCGGACTGGTACTGACGGGCGGCGGGGCGCGCTCGGCATATCAGGTCGGCGTGCTGCTCGCGCTCGCCGAGCTGTTGCCGCGCGCCCGCAATCCGTTTCAGGTCATCGTCGGCACCTCGGCGGGAGCGGTCGCCGCCAGCGTGCTCGCCGCCGAAGCGCATCGCTGGCGCCGGGCGGTGGCGGGACTCGAGCGGGTGTGGGCGAACTTCCGCTCCGGGCAGGTGTTTCACGTCGACGCAGCGCACATGCTGCGCGCGGGCGCGCATTGGGTACTCGCGCTGCTCTCCGGCGGACTGGTGCTCGAGCCGCCCAGGTCGATGCTCGACAACACACCGCTGCGCGAGCTGCTTCACCGCCACGTCGACTGCGCGGGCGTACGCCGCAGCATCGCCCGCGGGCACCTGCGCGCCTTCGCGCTGTGCGCGACCAGCTACGTGAGCGGTCAGTCGGTGGCGTTCTTCGACGGCGTCGAATCGATCCGCGACTGGTCGCGGGCACAGCGCGTCGGCCGCCGCTGCGAGTTCAATCTCGATCACCTGATGGCGAGCGTGGCGATTCCACTGCTGTTTCCGCCCATGGGGATCGACCATGAGTACTTCGGCGATGGCGCCATGCGCCAGCTGAACCCCTTGAGCCCCGCGATCCACCTGGGCGCCGATCGGCTGCTGATCATCGGCGTGCGTGCCCGCCGCGCCGCCGGCGTGACCGTCGACCGCCTGCAGCCCAGCATGCCGACGCCGGGCGAGATCTTCGGCTATATGCTCGATACGCTGTTCACGGACCAGATCTATGGTGACCTCGAGCAGCTCGAGCGCATCAACACACTGGTCGAGAGCGCCCCCGATGCGGCGCGCGGCGAACGTCATGTCGAGACGCTGATGCTCGCCCCGAGCGTCGACCCGCGCGAGATCGCCGCGCGGCACGTGAGCGAGATACCGCGCGGGCTGCGGGCACTGCTGCGGGTGATCGGCGGACGCGACGCCTCCGGCTCGCAGCTGGCGAGCTATCTGATGTTCGAGGCCGGCTACACGCGCGCGCTCATCGAGCTCGGCTATCGCGATGCCATGGAGGCGCGCGGTGCGCTGGTCGCCTTCATGAGCGGCGCGCGGTTGCCGGCGGTGCTGACGGCACCCGGGGTTGCGCAGGCGACCTGAGCCCCCGACAATCGGGGGTGCATGCTGTTTCCAGAGGCCCAGCGCACGCTGCAGCAACTCCTCGCGCCGCTCACGCTCGATGAGTTCCTCGA
>DASXKA010000178.1:0-18119 GCA_036497085.1 Steroidobacteraceae bacterium
CGGCGTCGCTTCCGGCTCGATGCTGACGGCGCTCTCGGCGAAGAGCTCCTTCTGCGCGGCCTGGAACTGCCCCTGCCGGCACAGCTCCGCTAGGCGACTGGCGATCTGTCCTGTAGTCATGGTGCTCCTCCTAAGCTTGGCAGTATCGGGCCACGGCGAGACCTACAAGAGCGTCGTGAAGATGACCTTCGCCAAAGGGGCGCACCTCAAGGATCCGTCGCGCCTCTTCAACTCCAGTCTCGAGGGGAACACCCGCAGGGCCATCGACTTCCACGAGGGCGAGAGGATCAACGAGGCGGCGTTGATGACTCTGGTGCGCGCCGCCGTCAGCTTGAATCACGCGAACGAGCTGTAACTGCTCCGGGCTTGCAGCGGCGCCAATTCGCTCGGATGCCGAAGGCATAGAGCACGCGGAGGCGAAAGCCCGGGAAGCGCCCGACAATCTCCTCGCTGACGCGGATGCGCGCGGCAGGATCCTGCATCATCGATGCGGCGCCGCCGTTCGGATCACGAATGAATCCGCAGAAAGGCGGCGGTGGCCTCGCGTGCGCGGGCCGCGATCTCGCGCGGACCGGGTCGCTCGGCGACGCCGAGCAGCAGGCCGACGAGCAGATCGCGCCATAGAAGTCCCGCGAACTGTTCGGCGAGCTCCGCAGGGCGGCCCTCGAGGAGTCCGCATTCCTGTGCCTGGGACATGAGCTTTCGCAGCGCGGCCCGCGTCGTCTCGCGCCCGATGGAGTCGAGCGTCCGCGCGACTTCGGGCGCCTGGGCGACCTCGGCGATCGCCAGGCGGAACACGGCGATGACGACGGGATCGCTCACCTCGCGCAGCAGCTGCGCCCCGAAGGCGGATAGCACCTGGCCGAGTGTCTCGCGGTCGCGGGGCACGGGCAGCTCAGGCGGCACCGTGAGGCGCTGAATGGAGCGCTCCGCGATGCAGGCGATCAGCATCTGCTGCTTGTTGCCGACCAGCGAATAGAGCTCGCGCTTGGAAACGTGCGCGCGGCTCGCGATCTCGAGCGTGCTGGCCGCCGCATAGCCGCTCTTCATGAACGCTTCGAAGGCCGCCTGGAGAATGCGCTCGCGTACCGCGCCTTCCTCGGTCGATTTCTGCTGCCGTTTTGACACCGCCGCCCTAGTCATCGCGATCGGGATGTTACCCGAGGGTCGCGCCCCGCTCGAGATCCGCCATGCCGGTCACAGATACCGTACGACCTTGAGCAGCACGCTCCCGGCCTGTGGTAGCGAGCCGAAGTCCGAGTGACGTCCGCCCGAGTCGAGGAGAATCAGACCGCCGACGGTCCAATGGTCCGAGAGGTAGTAATCGGCGCCGAGCTGCAGCCGGGTCGAGCCGTCGGCGAGGTCGGTCTCGGCGAAACCTGATACTTCGAGCTTCGGCACGAACGCATCGACCCAGTCCATCCGCAGGAACGCGAAGCGCTGGCTGATCAGGTCCTGCTGGTCTGCCGCGTACTGCCGCACGTACCAGAGCGCACCGGCGATCGGGGAAGAGGCGCCCGCTGCGCTCCCGGCGCGGAACCACTCGTTCCAGTCCGTGCCGGTGAATCCGGCCTCACTGTAGAGGAACTCGAGATTGAAGGTGATTTTTGGAAGCGGGGTGGTGTAGGAAGCTCCGGCCACGACCTGGTTGCGGAAAGCAACCGCTCCGAGGCCGGGCAGGACGTTGACCGCGGCGGCCGGGAGGCTCCCGGTTGCCTGACCAAAGGCGAGCGCGTCTTCACTCACGGTGCCCCGCCTCCCGCCGGACCACTCGAGGTAGGCGACGACACTCTGGCCGAAGTTCTCCGCGAGGTTCGCGCCGAAGCGGACCCGCCCCTGGGACTCGTAGGCGAGAAGCTCGGGGCTGAACCCTTCGGCCACGTCGACAGTCCCCTTGAGGAGCCACCGATCGTGCGCGTTGGTCCGATCGAACATCGGATTGAGGCTGCGCAGGTCGAACGAGGTGTAGATGGGGCTGTCCGAGGAGACCGCCGGCGCATAGACCGCCGTGAGCGAGCCCTTGGTCCATATGCGCTCGGCACGCAGCATCAGTGTTCCGAGGCGATCTTCGCGCAGCACCACGGGGTCGACGGAGAGCGGCTCGACCACGGCACGCGTCTTGAAGAAGTCCGTGGGATTGAAACCCAGGGCGACGCCGCTCTTGACGTTGACGCGCCCGACATCGAGGAACAGCTGATCGACGGGTTCCCAGCCCAGGTACGCTTCGCGCAGATCGTTGGTCAGGTTCTCGTGGTTCGGGAAACCGAGTCCGTCCTCGGCGCGCAGATTCAGCCGGCCGCTGTAGGCGAGGCGGAGGTCATCGCCGCCTTGCCATTCCCTGCGCACGTCGAGCAGCGCCCGCTCTTCCCAGCGGGGCTGCGGCGGCGGAGGTGGTGCGGGCAGAAGGTCGTTCTCGAGCCGCGACCCGCTGACCGTGTCTTCGACGAAGATTCTCCGGGGTGCGCCCGCGGCGGCCGGGGACGCGGCTGCCGGGGACGTATCAGCGGACTGCGGGATGAGATTGAGATCCTTGTCCTCGGGGGGAGGATCTGCCGCGCGCGCCGCCGCGCTTACCGCGAGGAGCAGCGCCAGCACGGCGACAGTCTGTGGCGCACGTCTCATCTGGCCTGCAGATGCGGCAGGTAGTCGCGCTGGAACCAGGCTTCCGGAATCTCCTGGTAGGCGTACTCACCCAGAGTGGCGGTGGTCGCGAGCGAGGAGTCCACCGCGTCGATGATGATCGCCTCGGTGGGCCGGATCGCGCCGAGCTGCTGGGCGAACTTGCGGAAGTAAACGATCTTCAGCAGCCGCCCGCTGTCGGCGTAGAACTTGCCCTTGATCGGGTAGAAGCTCCCCTGCTCGACCCAGTATTCGACGCGGTTGTAGGTCGCTAGGTCGTTGCTGGCCTTGAGCTCGAGATGCCAGCATTGGCGCGGCTGGCGCGTGGCGTCGTCGATAGTCTCGGTCGCCACGATGCTCGGCGTGTAGTCGGCCGCGAGGTTCACCGAGAGGATGTCGCCGATCGCCGCCTGGCCGATCAGCCGCTGCTGCGCCGATATCCGCACGCTGACCTTCGAGTTCGGGTCGTAGAACCAGAGCGAGTGCCCATCGAGCAGCACACGCTTGCCGCTGTCGCGCGCGGGCTCCACGTACTGCACCAGGTTGCGGAACTGCCGCGTAGCGCCATCCTCTCTCGAGTAGAGGACCAGCGAGTCGTGATCCCGCTCCTGGCCGCCGACATACTCGGTGAGCCGGAGCGTCGAGCGGAACGGCTTATCGGGATTGCGCACTCTGTCGGTGGCCACGACGATTTCCTGTGCGGTCTGGGCTTCGGCCACTGCGGTCATGCCGAGCCACACGGCCAAGGGGAGGATTGCCATCCGGTGCTTCCTGTATTTCATGACGCCCTCATACGTGTCTCAGTGCATCGACCACGGGCAGGCGGGCCGCGCGGTTGGCCGGCAGCAGCGCCGCCAGCGTGGTGACGATCGCAAGTCCGAGCCAGGCGCCGCCGACGAGCGTCGCGCGTCCGGCCACATCGAGCCGCAGCGGCACCGCGGTAGCATTGCCGGGCGGTATCCAGGTGAGGCCGGCGTGATTGACCAGCGCCGCAACCGCGAGCGCCAGCACCGCGCCGACGGTCGCGCCGATCGCGCCGATCAGTACGCCTTCCACGGTGAACTGCGAGCGGATGCCCGCGCGCCGCACCCCGAGGGCACGGATGGTTCCGACTTCGTTGGTGCGCTCCATCACGTTCATGGTCATGGTGTTGACGACCGCGAACAGCACGATCACACCCATGACCAGCGCGATGAACAGGAAGATGGCGCTGAACATGTTCCTGACCTGGCCGTAGAAGGGTGACAGCTCGCCGAAGTCGCGCACCTCGAGGTCGAAGTGTTTTTCCTTGAAGAGCGTGGTCAGCCGGGCGCGGGCTGCGGGCAGATCCTCGCTGCGACGCAGCTGCAGCACGATGCCGGTGGCCTTGTGCTCGCCGCGGCCGTAGACCAGCTGCTGGGCGAGCCCGAGCGGCATCGCCACGAAGTTGTCGTCGAGCTCCTTGACTCCCTGCGGCTCGGCACCGCCGACCGCGAGCTGCACCACGTTCGGCGCGCCACCGGCGGTCGCGGCCAGGAGGTCGATCTGCGGCGTCGGATTCGAGCCCTGGGCGCCGCTGGCGAGATCGCGCGCCGCGAGCTCGGCGAGGTCGCGCTGCGGCCCGCCTGCGGTCTCAGCAGCCGACGCGCGCACCGCCGGCAGCGCCGGGCAGCCGCGGAGGCCGAGCGGCCCACAGAGTCCGAGCACGCGGGCGAGCCCGACTCCGATCTCCCCGCGTGACGGATCGTCGTCGGACATGCGCCGGTCGGGCGCGTAGCCCGCGCTCGCACGGAACTCATCCCACTGCCGCATGCGCTCACGATTCGAGGGAATGAGGCCGGTGCCGAGGAAGGTCTTCGAGGCCTCGACGCTGCCGCTGAAATTGCCGGCGATGCCGACCAGCGACTGGGTCGGGGTGATTACGTTGATCATCGGCCCGACCACGGGATCGCGCTCGATGAGGCTCATGACGTCCCGGTAGTGGTCGATGCCGTAAGCCGCGGGATTGCCGGCCCCGAGGAGGAAGTACCCCGCCCGGAAGACGGTCAGGTGTCCGATCCGCTGCACGTTGTTGGTCTCGAGGCCCGCGAAGATGTAGGCGGCGAAGCCCCCGAACAGCAGCAGCGCCAGTGCGCCCGCCGCGACTGCGGATCCCGTCATCAGCGAGCGGCGCAGGTTCCGCAGCATGTTGCGAAAGGCAATCTTCAGCAGCAGGTTCATCGCCGGTCTCCTTTGCGGTGCTCGACCAGCTCGCCGTCGCGGATCACGAAGGTCTCGTCGGCGTGCGACATGAGCTGGGGGTCATGGGTCGCGAAGATGAAGGTGGTGCGCGACTGCACCTGGACGCGGCGCATCAGTTCGATGATCGAGGCGCCGGTGGCAGAGTCGAGGTTGGCCGTCGGCTCGTCCGCGAGGACCACCTGTGGCCCCTTGACGAGCGCGCGTGCGATCGCCACGCGCTGGCGCTGGCCTCCGGAGAGCTCGTTGGGGCGCTGGTGTGCCTGTCCGGCAAGGCCGACCGCCTCGAGCATCGCCAGCGTGCGGCGGCGTCGCTCCGCCTCCGGCATGCCGACCAGCAGCAGCGGGTATTCGATGTTCTCGTAAGCCGAGAGCACCGGCACCAGGCTGAAGGTCTGGAAGATGAAGCCGATGTTGCGCGCGCGAAAGTCCGACAGCGCATCGTCCGAGAGCGCCGCGATCTGTTCGCCGCACACCTCGAGCGCGCCGCTGCTCGGTGAGTCGATGCAGCCGATGAGGTTGAGGAGGGTGGTCTTGCCGCTGCCGGATGCGCCGACGACCACCGAAAAGCGGTGCGAGGGGATCTCGAGGCTGATGCCGCGCAGGGCCGGCACCTCCAGTGTCCCCGACCGATACGTCTTGGCAACCTGGCGCAGCCGTACGACCGCTGCCGGCTCCGCGGCCGTCGCCGCTGCCACCAATACCGCTGCTCGTGCCACGTGACTTACTCCATGCTGTGTATTGTGGTACCTATTAGTACCATGGCGGCGATACTAAGGTACTGATTAGTACCAAGTCAATCTGGAGTGCGATGAGGCGAGGCGAGGGGGCGGCGGAAGGAATCCAGCGACCGCCGGTGTCCGACCGACATTAACGAGAAATTAACGAGCTTGAGTTACCGGAGCGGAGTGCTAGCGTCGACTGAGGTCGAGTGCTGAATTGATGCAGCGGGCGGTGAAAACATGCGGCCGATGCTCACGTGGCTTTGTGGCGCGCTGATCCCCCTGGCGCTCCTTTCGGCCTCGGGTTGCTCCGAGCTCGCGGTGCGCCTGGGTCTGCGGGTTCGTCTCGATGACAAGCCGGTGACTGCAGTGTCGGCCTCTCTGAACGACAGGCGCGGATCTGCGGTCAGCGCGCTGGGGCCCGGACAGTCCGCGCAACTCGTGGTCGTTGCGACGACCCAGGACGGCAAGCAGTACGCCACCGTGGGCGCGGGCAAGGGGAAGGTCGCCTTCGATAACTACACGATCACGGCCACGGTTGTTCAGGTGACCAAGGGAGGCGAGGTATCACTGTCCCCGGATCCGCGGGTCAGTGATGGCAAGGTGGCGCACCTTCGCATTGCACCGGTGGCCCACGCCGACGTGGTCGCGGAACTCGACATCCCGGTGCGCTATGACATCCCGTTCGTCGCCAACTACTCCGGCGTCGATGGCGCGAACGGATTCGATGGACTCGACGGGTTGGATGGCAGCTCAGGTACCGATGGCGCAATGGGCAGCGTCGATCCGACCACAGGTCTTCTCGGCCCCCAGGGACCGGGTGGTCGTGGATCGGACGGAACCAATGGCGGCGACGGCACCAACGGCGACGATGGATCGCCTGGGCTGCCGGTTCACATCTGGGTGCGGTTGGCAGCCGCGAGCGCGAGCAAGCCGCTGCTTCAGGTCAAAGTCGCAGCCGGCAGCCGGGAGTCACTGTACCTCGTCGATCCAGGCGGCGGCTCTTTGAAGGTGTTGGATAACGGTGGGGCGGGGGGCCGAGGCGGCTCAGGCGGCCGCGGAGGTCGTGGCGGATCAGGAGGCCAGGGCTCTCCTCTCGGCACCAGCGGGCTCGACGGCCGCTCGGGCTGGCATGGCCGGCCGGGCAACGGCGGCGCGGGCGGCACGATCGCGGTGTCGATCGACCCTGCCGCGCAACCCTACCTGGCTTGTATCACCTGGTCGAATCGCAGCGGCGATGGCGCATCGGGTCCGGCGCCGGCGATAACGGTCGAGCCGATCGCGGCGCTCTGGTAGCAGGCGGTGGGACACTGCGCACGCGGGTGCGGGTTGATCAGTGCGCTTGTTCCGGAATCAGCCGGTGCTCTTTCAGGATCTCCAGCAGCCGCTCGAGCGGCAGCGCCTCCACCGTATGTCCATTCCCGGTGGTCGTCGTCGCCTTCAGCATGGAGTTGTAGATCGCTTCTTCGGTGGCCTCGATCGCGGCCTCGAAGAGGGGCGACATCGAGAGCGTGGTCACCACTTCTGTCCGGCGTGTCAGCGCGGGGTCGTTGGCGCGGATACGCACCTGGGGCGCAGTCGAGAAGGCGATGGCGTAGTCGCCGCTGCCATTGGATGCCGAGCTCCCCGTGCGTGCCATTCCGAGCAAGGTGCGCGCGGCGAGGCGCTTGAGCTCGCGCGCATCGAGCGGCGCATCGGTCGCGACCACGATCATGCAGGAGCCGTCCGCCCGCTCGCTGATGTTGCGCGCGTTTGCGGCCTGGTCGCGCAGGTAGTACTGGCCCAGCTCGACTCCCACCGGCGCCCCGTCGATCGTGAGCACGCCGCCGAAATTCGTCTGCACCAGGACACCGACGGTGTAGCCGCCGAGACCCGCCGGCAGGCGGCGTGACGCCGTGCCGATGCCTCCCTTCCATCCGAAGGCCACGGTTCCCGTCCCGGCACCCACCGCGCCTTCCTCGACCGGGCCCCCGCGGGCGTTCCTAACGGCTGCGAACACGTCCTCGGGGGTGATGTGGCGGCCGCGGATGTCGTTCAGGTAGCCGTCGTTGGTCTCGCCGACGACCGGGTTGATCGACAGCACATCTTCATTCCCCGACAACTGCAGCATGTAGGTGATCAGGGCGTCCGCCACGCGCGGAACCGCGACCGTGGAGGTGAGCAGGATCGGCGTCTCGATCTCGCCGAGCTCGTCGACCTGCGTGACGCCCGCGAGCTTGCCATAACCGTTGCCGACCGAGATCGCGCCCGGCACCTTCTCGCGGTAGAGGTTGCCGGTATGCGGCACGACCGCGGTGACGCCGGTGCGGATGTTGTCGCCCCGGACGATGGTCGTCTGGCCGACCGCAACGCCCGCCACGTCGGTGATGGCATCGAGGGGTCCGCGAGGCAGCACCCCCACCTTGAGTCCGAGGTCCGGGGCGCGGGGACGGGACGGGGTATCCGCCTGGGCGACGCCGAGCATGGTGAGGAAGATCATGGCAGCGGCGACCTGCTTCCCGGGCATGCCGGTAAGCATACGGTGTCGGGCGCCGCGCGACGACCCGCTATACTGCCTGCACCATGAACGAAGCCGTCACGGTCGCTCCAGCCGAGTCTCACGAGCTCAGTCGCTCGCTCCGACCGCGGCATGTCGCGATGATCACCATCGGCGGCATCATCGGCGCCGGACTCTTCGTCGGCAGCAGCGTGGCCATCAAGGCTACGGGCCCCGCCGTCATCATCAGCTACACGCTCACCGGGTTTCTGCTGCTGCTCGTGATGCGCATGCTGGGCGAGATGGCCGTCGAGATGCCGCAGGTGCGCTCGTTCACCGAGTTCACTCGCGCGACGCTCGGCAACTGGGCCGGCTTCTCGGTCGGTTGGCTCTACTGGTACTTCTGGGTGACGGTGATTCCCGTCGAGGCGATCGCCGGTGCCGGCATCATCAGGGACTGGATCCCGCTCCCGGAGTGGGTCATCGGGACCGCGCTGATGGTGTGCATGACGTGCGTGAACCTCATGTCCGCACGCGCCTACGGCGAGTTCGAGTTCTGGTTCTCCTCCATCAAGGTGGCGGCCATCATCTCCTTCATCCTGGTGGTCGGCGCCCACGCTTTTGGCTTCCGCTCGCCGACCGGACCGACCTTCTCGAACCTCACCGCTTACGGGGGGTTTGCGCCGCTCGGCTGGTTCGCGGTGCTCGCGTCCGTGACGACCGTCATCTGGTCGATGATGGGGGCCGAGGTGGTGACCATCGCCGCGGCGGAGTCGCCCGAGCCGGCGCGCGCCGTGGCGCGCATGACCTCCACCATCATCAGCCGCATACTCCTTTTCTACGTGCTGTCGGTGTTCGTCATCACCTGCGTCGTGCCCTGGACCAAGGTGGTGCCGGCGCAGTCGCCGTTCACGCTGGCGCTCGATGAGGTGCACTTCCCGTACGCCAGCACCTTCATGGCGGCGGTGGTTCTCACCGCGGTACTCTCCTGCCTCAATTCCTGTTTCTATATCGCCTCGCGCGTGCTGTTCGTGCTCGCGACCCGCGGCGACGCACCGCGGTGGCTGGTGCGCACCAACCAGCGCCATGTGCCGGCCCGCGCCGTGCTGCTCGCGAGCCTGTTCGGCTTCGCCGGCGTGATTGCCGCTATTCTTTCGCGGGAAGGCGTGTACGTGTTCCTGACCAACTCTTCCGGCGCCATCATCGCAGTCATCTATCTCATGATCGGCGTGTCGCAGGTCGTCTCGCGCCGGGCGCGCGAGCGCGCGGGACTCCCGCCCGCCGCGCTGCCGATGTGGCTGTTCCCGTGGCTGAGCTACCTCGCTATTGCCGGGATGGCCCTGGTGCTGGTGGCGATGGCGTTCACGCCCTCGCACCGCGCCGAGCTCTGGACCAGCGCCGTGTCAATAGCGGTCGCGCTGCTGGCCTACGCGATCTTCAGGCGGCCGCGCATGGCGGCAGCGGCCGTGGTGGAGTCATCTCCCGCACAGGGCCGCTGAGGGGCTTCAGTCCTTCGCGCGCAGCGTCTGCTCGAGCGCTTCGAGCAGCAGGTCGGCGTGCTGCGTCTCCAGTGTCAGCGGCGAGCGGATCTTCACCACATCGCCGTGGCGGCCGGTCGAGCCGACCAGGACGCCGCGCCGGCACATGCCGTTCACCACCCGCTTGGTCTCGGCCGCGCCGGTGAGTCCGCTCGACTCGTTGTGGCGCAGCTCCACGCCCAGGAACAATCCGGCGCCCCGCACCTCGCTGACCGCAGGGTTGCGCGCAGCGATCGCATCGAGGCCGCGCTTCAGATACTCACCCGTGCGGCAGGCGTTCTCGAGGAGCTTCTCGTTGCGGATGACCTCGAGCACCGCCAGCGCCGCTGCGCACGACACACTGTTGCCTCCGAAAGTATTGAAGTAGTGCCGGCGCCTGGCGAAGCGCGCAAACACGTCGGGTCGCGCGGCGACCGCGGCGACCGGGTGTCCGTTGCCCATGGGCTTGCCCATCGTTACGAGGTCCGGCACGACGCCGTGGCGCTGGAAGCCCCACATCGTCTCGCCGAGCCGCCCGAACCCCGGCTGCACCTCGTCGGCAATGAATAGTCCGCCGGCCGCCTGCACGTGGCGCGCAGCCTCGGCGAGGAACCCCTTGGGATCCGCGTACACGCCGTCGCTCGAGAAGACGGTGTCGACGAGCAGCGCGGCGAGGCTCACGCCGTCAGTGCGCATGCGCTCGAGGCACTCGCGCACGCGCTCGCCGAAGGCTGCCGGACCGCCGGCGCCCGCGGGGGAGGGCACCGCGTACACGCCCGGCCCGAGCGGCCCGCCGTCCTCCGGCGACATGCCGGAGAGCACGTCGGTCACGCCGTGGTACGAGAAATCCGTGATGATGAATCCGGTGCCGCCGGTTACTGCCTTGCTGAGGCGCACCGCGAGGTCGTTGGCCTCGCTCCCGGTGCAGGTGTAGACCACGTTGCCGAGCGCGCCGGGCATGGTGGCGAGCAGCGCCTCGGCGAGCGCGAGCGGCTGCTCGGCGAGATAGCGGGTATGCGTGTTCAGCGTGCGCGCCTGGCGCGTCAACGCCTCCACGACGTACGGGTGGCAGTGGCCCGCTACCGGCACGTTGTTGTAGGCATCGAGATAGCGGCGACCCTGCTCGTCGTACATCCAGACGCCCTCGGCCCGCACGATCTGCAGCGGCTGCTCGTAGAAGAGCCGGTAGGTGGGCGACAGCACCCGCGCGCGGCGTCCGAGCATCGCGGAGTGGTCCACGGGCGGGTGAGTCGTCACAGCCTGAACTCCTCCAGCAGCAATCGGTCGGCGATGTCGAGCCGCGTGCGCATGAAGTCCTCCGCCAGCGCCTTGAAATGGCCGCTCGCCGGGTTGCGCTCTACATGCCACTCGTGAATGACCACCGTCATCACCAGCCGCGCGGCGGTCAGCGCGCCGAGCAGCGCCAGCTCCGCGCGCAGGAGCGGCACGCGCTCATGATAGGCGCTCGCGACCTCGAGAACCGAGTCGCGCGCTACGGCCGGATCGACGCAGTCCGGGGGAATGAGCTCGGCGGCCGTGACCGCCACGTCCGCGATCAAGGCGGCGCGGGTCATGTCGCCGAAGTCGATCACACCGGTCACGCGGCTCTCGTCAGCGGGGTCCACCAGGATGTTGAGGGGATTCAGGTCGTTGTGCACGACTTGATGCCGCAGCTGCGGCAACTCCGAGTCGATGCGGGCCGCGAGGCGCTCGATGAGCGCGGCTGCGGCGGGCCGGAACAGGAAGCGCGGCAGCTCATCGAGGAGCGCCCGCATGCGTCCCGTATTGCGCAGGTCCCATACGATCTTGCGCTGCTCGGCCGGGTGCTCGAAGCCGCGCAGCGCGAGCGTGAGGCGCGCGCCGATCCGGCCACAGGCAGCCCTCTGGCGTCGCGATCGCGCCGCCGCACCGAGCAGTCTTCCCGGAAGGTACGAGAGGACCCGGGCGGTGCGCTCGGCGCCGCCCTCGTCGGTGAAGCGCACGTAGGCGCCGCCGGTGCGTTCGTGCAGCACGCGCGGGCACGGCAGCTCGGGATCGGCTTTTTCTATGTGAAGGAGCGCCGCGGTCTGGAAGTCGGTCTCGGCGGGGCTCTCGGCCGGGTTCGCGATCTTGAGGACGTATTCGGCGCCACCGGGAGCGGTGAGGCGGAAGTTCTCGTCGCGCTCACCCGTGAGGCGCGACGCCTCGGGCTCGAGGCCATAACGCTCGCGAACCAGCGCGAGGGCGCGCCCGACCGTCACGGGCCGCGCCGGCGCGACCATCGTGGCGAGCAGATCGTCGACGTCAGCGGCCATGCGACAGGGAGACTCTCCGGACCTCACTCAGGGTGGTGGTTTTACTGTTTCCTGCCTGCTTTGTGAATAGATCTCACGGAGGGCATCGATTACGAAATCCTATAGCGGCACGATCCTGCCTACCCGGCGGGCAGCTGCACGGCAGCTTCGGTGGCGCCGCGTACCACGCGCGAGTGAATGATCGAGACCGGCAGGCCGAGCGCGGTGTGATAGTTGGCGAGCTTCAGGTAGCAGCTCTGGCCGACATAGAGCGTGGGGCCGGCGTAATTCATCACCTGCTTGCCGTCGAGCCATGCCTGGAAGTAGCCGTCACTTCCGGATGACCACAACACGTGATAGATGAAATCGTACCAGACGTCGAATTGAACGGTGCCGAGGGACAGGCGGTATAAGCCCGGACCCGGCGCGTTGACCACCGTCGGGCCGCCGGCGACCCAGAGCTCGAGCCCGGTCGGGAGCGAGACGATCTGGAAGTTGGCTTGCCCGCTCCCGCCCGTGTTGTGGAAATCGAAGACCACGCCCCAGTTGAAGATCAGTGATTGCAGGAGCGGAATCACGTAGCCACTCGGGAACATGAGCGAATGCGCCCACCACTCCTGCTGTCCCTGGTTGCAGTAGGCCGGTGAGGGCGGCAGCGCGAGGTCCGCGCGCTCGGCGACGCCGCTGCCGAAGAGGTTGATATCGCCGGGCTCCGTCGTCAGCTCGACTGCGCTCGGACCGGTGCGTCCGGGACCGACGATCATCGCGCGATCGGGCGCTGCGGCCTGCAGCACGAAGCCACAATCGGTGGGCGCGTTGGGGAAATTGCAGGACCAGCTGCTGGTCGGTGGCGGGCTCGGCGGACCCGGCGGGCTCGGCGGGTTGCCGGATCCAGCCGGCGAAGAGTTGATGTACACGCTGACCGGAGCAGGCGAACACGCCGGCAGTGTCGCCGGCAGCAGCACACAAAGACAGAGCGTCGGCAAGGCGCGAGCAAGCGATCCGTGCATAGGGTATTTCCCATGAAGGGGTAGCGCGCCATCCCTGGCCGAGACTGCACGGCCGCGCGCAGGAGCTCTATTATTACGCGCACTCGCCCTGACGGAATCCTGTCGCCAGCGCGCGACCGCACCGCGCGCGATTCGGAGCGTTCCATGCACTTTCTCCTGACGTATGAATTCGTGCCGGACTATCTGGAGCGCAGGCCGCTGCATCGTTCCGAGCATCTGCGTCTCGCCTGGGAGGCGCACCGCCGCGGCGAGCTGGTGCTGGCGGGCGCTCTCGCAGACCCCGTCGACGGCGCGGTATTGTGGTTTCAGGGAGAGAGTGACCGGGCAGCGCGCGCCTTTGCCGAGACCGATCCGTACGTGAAGGCGGGCCTGGTGAGGCGCTGGTCCCTGCGTCCCTGGACCACCGTCGTGGGTGAGATGGCGGCCACCCCGGTGCGGCCGTCCGGTTGAGCGCGCAGCGAAGCCGCTGGTTCGGGCGCACGGCCCGCAGCTGGTCGGCGGACCTACTGCAGGAGCCCGGTCGCCACCGCGGTCATCGCCGTGACGCCAGTCTCGAGAGTCGGCTTCGCCAGCGGCTCGAAGTGACTGGTGTGCGGACCCGGCAGGCGCTGGCCGGCCGCTTCCGCGGCCGCGAGCTTTTCCGGATCCATCGCGCCAAGGCGGAAGTACACCACCGGAATCTCGTAGTGCTTGAGATCCGCGCTCATGCCGAAGACGCCGACGTCCTCGCTCCCCATGAGCTTCTCGGCGCCGCGCACCCGAGCTTCGCCCAGGGCCTTGACGAGGAGCTCGCGCACCTGCGCCGTCATCGCCGGATCGTTGTACTCCACCGGGGTCGATTCGTTGTCGAGCACCGTGACGGTGGCGGCTTTCTCGGCGGGCAGGTTGGCCGCGGCGGTGATCCCTGAGGCGATCTGCTTCAGGCCGTCGATGACGACCTGGCGGCTCTTGTCGGAGTAGGAGCGCGTCGTCAGCTCGAGCTTCACCTCATCGGGGATGATGTTGCGCTTCGTGCCGCCGTGGATGCTGCCGACGGTGACGACCGTGGGATCCTGCGGATCCTCCTCGCGGCTCACGATGGTCTGGATCTGCGTGATGTAGTAGGCGGCGAGCGTAACCGGGTCGCGGCCAAACTGCGGCGCCGAGCCGTGGCCGCCGATTCCCCGGATCACGACGTCGATCGAGGTCGAGCTCGCCGAGGCCGCGCCGGGAATTATTCCGACCGTTCCGGCGGCCAGAGTGTTGGTGTCATGGAGTCCGATGATCCTGTCGGGCCGGCCGAAACGCTCGTAAAGATGGTCGGCGAGCATGGCCTTCGCGCCGTCGATGGTCTCCTCCGACGGCTGCCCGATGATCATGACGGTGCCATGCCACTGCGTGCGCGTGGCGGCGAGCGCCCGTGCCGTGCCGAGCAGCACCGTCGTGTGAACGTCGTGCCCGCAGGCATGCATCACGCCCACGTCCTGGCCGCTCGCGTTCTTGGTCATCACGCGACTCGCGTAGGGGAGGCCGGTCTCCTCGATGATCGGCAACGCGTCCATGTCGCCGCGGATGAGGAGTGTCTGCCCGGGGCCGTTCTTGAGAATTCCCACTACGCCGAAGGCATGCGAGCCGTCCGGGTACACGCCGACCTGCTCCGTCACACTGTAGCCGGCTGCGCGCAGGCCCTTGGCGAGGATCGCAGAGGTACGCGCCTCGTGGTGCGAGAGCTCGGGATGCGCGTGGATGTCCTTGTAGATCTCGAGGAGCGAGGCGCCCTGGCTCTCGACGGCAGGAGGCAGGCTCTCAGCACGGAGTAGCGACGCGAACAACAGCATGCAGGCGATGGCGAGGTTCTTCACTGAGGCTTCCCGGTAGATGGCGGTGCGGTGAGGTGAGGTGAGGTGCGATGGCGAGGGCGAGGGCGAGACAGCTTGCCCGACGAGCCCGTGCTCGTCGAGGCCTCCGGGCCTGGCGCGCAGTAGAATATTGAGGGTTGGACCGCACGTCGCAAGGAGAGCCCATGCTGCAGATTGCCGTCATCAACGAGTCCACCGCCGTCGCCGACGGCCCCGTCCAGCAGATGATCCCGGCCTTCAGCGCCCAGTGGAACACGGACCTGAACGCCGCGTGGGGCGTTGGCTCCGCACAATTCGTCTTCACACCCAAAGCCACCACGCCCGCCGCCGGCGCCTGGTGGGTGGTATTCCTCGATAACAGCGATCAGGCCAACGCGCTCGCCTATCACGATCTGACGAACGAAGGACTGCCGATCTCCAAGATCTTCGCCAAGACCATCCAGGCCGACAACACGAGCCTGAGTGTCGGCGCGTCGCATGAGATCTGTGAGATGGCGGTCGACCCGTGGCTGAACAGCGCCTACCAGGACTTGCAGGGAGTCTTCTGGGCAGGCGAGGTCTGTGACCCGGTCGAGGACGATCAATACGGCTACACGATCGACGGTACCCTGGTGACCGACTTCGTCACGCCGAACTGGTTCGGGCACAAGGACGCACAGGGACCCGTCGACAAGACGGGACGCGCGCAGTCTGCTTTCCAGGTGCTGAGCGGCGGCTACGCGCAGAAGTGGGACCCGCAGGCGGGCTGGCAGCAGGTGACAGGCGCCCTGGCGATGCGTTTCCCACGAATCGCCAACGCTCCCAAGGGCTCGCGGCGCGAGCGGCGCGCGCGCCAGTGGAAGCACTGGAAACGCAGCGAGCGCCGCTTCGGGCGCTGACGCCGGCGATCGCCGGCTCAGGCGCCTTCGACGGCGAGCTCGACCGGAACGTTGTTGCGGGTGGCGTGCGAGTAGGGACAGATCTTCTCGTGAGCCTCGCGCACCAGAGCCTCGAGCTCCGCCTGCGGAAGCGTCGCGTCCCTGACGTGCAGCCTCACCGCGATGCCGAATCCGCCCGCATCGCGCGGCCCGATCGAGACGCTGCAGGTGACGGTGGCGCCCTTGGCGTTTTTCTTTTTCTGGGTCGCGACAAAATCGAGTGCGCCGCCGAAGCAGGCGGCGTAGCCGACCGCGAACAGATGCTCGGGGGTGGTCGTGTTGGGTCTACCCGGACCACCCATGGCTTTGGGGACCGAGAGATCGACCGACACGGAATGGTCCGCGGCTTCCCCGTGACCGTTGCGGCCGCCGGTTACCGATCCGACCGCCGTGAACAAGGGCTTGATGCTGTCCATGAAGTGTCTCCTTTGGTAAATGTTCCCATGACTCCCGAGCAATTTACAGTCGAGCTGCGCAGGGCGAGTCGCGCGCGTTGATTCTCTCCGGCGAGATCTCATCTCCCGCACGGCAGTCTGCACAAGGAACGTTACGGTCGGGCCGGTGTGCGCTACCGCAAATAGCTGCACAGCCTGGACTTGGCCTGAGCGTGACCGTGCCGGCCGCTCACGTTTGTGTCGGCGACCGGCGACGGAACACCGGATCGCGGAAAGTCGGCTAGGATCCCGGAAAACGGGAGTGCGCAGTGAGCCGAGTCGATGTGACGATCGCGCTTGGAAGGGACTCACGCGACCGCATCTACGAGGTCGCCGCCATCTGCCGTGCTCTCGGCTTCGGTCATACCTCGACGCACTCCGACCTCGGGGTCCTCGTGGGCTCGGCCGAGCTCGAGGACCTGCCCTCGCTGCGGGCGGTTACGGGGGTCATTGGCATCGAGATGGAGGAGGGGCGCACCGTTCGCGGCGCGCGCCGCTCGCCCTCGGTCAGCATCCGCAGCGGCGCCTCGCAGCGCGTGTGCAGCGCCCCGCCGCCAGAGCTCCGGCGCTGACCCGCTCATTCACTTCCCGTCGCCCGCTGCATGCTGTCGTCGATGCGTACGTGATCGGTGCGCGCCTTGTCCCACGCCTGCAGCGTGAGCCCCTGACGCTCGAGCAGGGCGCGGATCTCGCCGGTACGCCAGTCGAGGATCTGGTCGAGAATCGGCACCATGATGCTGAAGGCGTTGTCGCTCAGCACGGTGGTGCGCGCGATCTGCGCGAGCTGCCGGTTGTTCGAGACCGCGATGGTGAAGCCATCGTGATTGTTGACGTGCAGCATGACGTGCACGTCCGAGCTGCCGTCGCCGACGTAGATCACGCGGTCGGAAGGCACCTCGAGCCGCCGCTCGAGCTCTTCGAGCACCGCGACCTTGCCGTAGCCGGCGGGCACGCGGCGGATCGCGCGCACTTCGCCCGCGGCCTCGTCGTAGTCGAGCTCTGTGCCGTAGATGTGATCGGGTGACACGATGCCATCGAGAGCGGACACCACGATCTCGCGCGGCGCCGCCGAGATGACGAAGAAAGAGAACTTGAGCCCCGGCAGCCCCTGATCGAGAAAGCGCACCAGCGGCGCAATCGCGCTCTTCAGGCGCACGCGCTTGCCGGCCTCCACCAGGTGCTCAGGACGGACGCCGCGAAACTCCGGGTCGTGCCGGATGAGATAGGCGAGCTCGCCGCCCTGTTGAACGAGGTTGGTGTGCGCGAGTCCGGTCACTCGCTCCTGGTAACCCTGGACACCGAGCAGGCTGCTCAGTACGAGCCCCGAGTCGTTGAAGCTCAGCGTCTGATCGAAATCCGACGCAATCAGATAGTGTCTGCCGATGTTGCTGCTCACTGGGCTGCTGCTCCTTTTCGCGCCGAAGACTCCCGAATTGCCAAAACTGCAAGGTGCGTGCCAGAGCGCTGGCCGTGCGGATAGGGGAAAGCGACTCGCCTGGCGCGCGATTGCGGGGCAGCTGGATCGCTGCGGCACGGCGCTGGTGCACGGCTTGAATTGCGTACGATGGGGACGAATAGCCCGAATACAAGAAGAATTGCCAGATAATTCCAAGCACTTTCCGCGACTTAGCCTGAATCCGGCCCGTTTCCCCTGCGCCTCGGTCGATATTCGGGCCCCTCATTCGTCATAGCTATCAGGAACGGGCGGAGGACGCCCGCTACCACACTCAATGCAAGGAGATCCGACATGCGAGTCATGGTGATCGTGAAGGCCACGCGGGAGAGTGAGGCCGGCGTGCTGCCGACCGAGACGCTCCTCAGCGAGATGGGCAAGTTCAACGAGCAGCTGGTGAAGGCCGGCGTGCTGCTGGCAGCCGAAGGGCTGCAGGCGAGCTCCAAGGGTGTTCGCGTCCAGTTCAGCGGCGGCAAGAGCACGGTGATCGACGGCCCGTTCACCGAGACCAAGGAGCTGATCGCGGGCTTCTGGCTGTGGCAGGTGCGCTCCCTCGAGGAGGCGGTCGAATGGATCCGGCGCTCGCCGTTCCGCAGCTCGAACGAGCAGATCGAGATCCGCCGCGTGTTCGAGGCCGAGGACT
>DASXKA010000179.1:0-11236 GCA_036497085.1 Steroidobacteraceae bacterium
GGCTGGCGCGGCAAGCGCCTGGTGGCGATCAACAGCGGCGCCAACATGAACTTCGACCGGCTGCGGCACGTCGCCGAGCGTGCCGACCTCGGCGGCGAGCGCGAGGCGCTGCTCGCGGTCGTGATCCCGGAGCAGCCGGGCAGCTTCCTGCGCTTCTGCGAGGCACTCGGTAAGCGCAGCGTCACCGAGTTCAACTACCGCTACGCGGGCCCCGAGGCCGCGCAGATCTTCGTGGGTCTCGCGCTCTCGCAGGGGCGCGCCGAGAAGGATGCGGTATCCGGGCAGCTGCGCGCCGCCGGCTTCACGGTCACGGACATGACCGACGACGAGATGGCGAAGCTGCACGTGCGCTACATGGTGGGCGGGCATGCGCGCGGCCTCGAGCACGAGCACCTGTACCGATTCGAGTTTCCGGAGCGACCGGGCGCGCTGCTGAAGTTCCTGCAGGCGATCGGCTCGCGCTGGAACATCAGCCTGTTCCATTACCGCAATCACGGCTCGGATTACGGGCGGGTACTGGCCGGGATCCAGGTGCCGCCCGCCGACCGCGCCGACTTCCTCGATCACCTGCGCGAGCTGCACTACGCCTACGTCGAGGAGACCGCGAACCCCGCCTACCGGATGTTCCTTTCTAGTTAGATTTGGCCGAAATTGCCTGCGGCAATTTCGGCGGACATCACTTCGCTTGCCGCCGGCAAAAGGCGTGGTTTTTGCCGGCTGCGCCCTGCGATGCGCCCTGCTCAACTAGCCGGCCGGCGGCTTTCGAGCTGCCACTCGCGCCAGATCGCGAGCAGTACCGCGAGGATCACCGGCCCGACGAACAGGCCCACCAGTCCGAAGGCGGCGAGTCCGCCGAGCACGCCGAACAGCACGACCAGGAACGGGATCTGTGCCTCGCGGCTGATCAGGAAGGGTCGCACGATATGGTCGGTCCAGCCCATGACGACGCCGCCCCAGACTAGCAGCCCGACTCCCGCGGCGGTGTTTCCCTCGAGCAGCAGCCACGCGGTCACGCACACCCAGATGGTCGGTGCGGCGAACGGGATCAGGCCGCACACGGTGGTGAGCGCCGCGAGGAACACCGGGGCGCCGGCTCCGGCGAGCCAGTAGCCGATGCCGACCAGCACGCCCTGCACGAGCGCGGCGAGCACCAGCCCGTAGACCACCGCTTTCACCGTCTGGCCGATCGCCGTCAGGTAGTTGTGCACCCGCGGCCCGAGCATCCGCTCGAGCGCGCGGGAGAGCTGCGCCGCCACCCGGGCACCGTCGCGGTACACGAAGAACAGGCTCACCACCGTCAGGAGCAGCTTCGCGGCGTTGCGGCTGACGCCGCCGATCAGGTGGGCGATCTGCTCGCTCGAATGCTCGAGGACGTTGCGCAGCTCGGCCCCGAGCGCGTTCGGGTCCTGGGCGGCGCGCGCCGCCAGCTCCTGCAGCTGGTCGCCGATCCACGGGAGCCTGAGCACCGCGGGCGGCAGCGAGCCGCCGGCGAGCAGCTCCTGAAGATGGTGGTAGACGTGCAGCAGCTCGATGCGCACCACCACCGCGAGCCAGGCGAGCGGCGCGATGACCGCGGCGCTTACGACCGTCGTCATGGCCAGCGCAGCGAAGACGCTGCGGCCGCGGCACTTGCGCAGCAGCCACTCGTAAGCCGGCCAGCTGACGTAGGCGAGGATCGCCGCCCACACCACCGGCACGATGAAGGGATCGAGCACCAGGAAGCCGAGCAGCAACAGGCCCCCCAGCATCGCCGCGGTGAGCAGGCGCCGCAGCCAGGGCACCGAGGGCAGCTCCCCCGTCACAACAGGCCCGCCGCGTCGGAGGCGATCATGGTGAGCGCGAGCAGCGTGCAGGTCGCGAGACTCAGGTTGCGCCGCCAGCCGAGATATGCGCCCGGCAGCACGTTGCCGAGCGAGCGGTGCTCGTAGAGCCAGAAGAGCCCGAAGCCGACGGTGAGCAGCGCGAGCGCGCGCTGTCCGCCGACGAGGACCGCGGCCGCCGCCACCAGTGTGGGCGTGGTCGCCGCCGCCATGCGCGCCGCCGTCGGCGGCACGAGGCCCGCGAGCGCGAGTCCCCAGTGCACGGCGCCGGCGGACGCGAGCAGCACCGCGCCCCAGGCGACCGCGCCGCGTTGTGCCAGCTCGCGCCCGGAGTAGCCGGCGAGCAGCGCCTCGCCGGCGAGACACACGATGAGCGGCGCCACCGCCAGGTAGCCGAGCAGCTCGGCCGCGGTGCCGAGCCTGACGGATGCGGTGTCGCTGTCGGGCGGTTTCACGGCCGGCGATGATGCCACGCGGAGCGGTGCGATGAATTGTCTCTTGACGACGCACCGCGCCTGCAGGCAGGCTTCGGGCGGCGTGAGGTGCCCGTTCCCAGAGGAAACGGGTAATACGGGAAGTCCGGTGCGGATTCGTCCAAGCCCGGCGCTGCCCCCGCAACGGTAATCGAGATAAGGCGGATCACGAGCCACTGCCCCCGGTAATGGGGTGCGGGAAGGCGATCCACCAGGAGGCTTGACCCTCCGCTCGAGAGCCCGGAGACCGGCCTCGCGCATAACCGTTGGACGTCGCGGCGGGCGACGCTGGTCGAACGGTGTGCGCCCGACGGCGCAGACCTGCCAGCTCCTGACACGACGCGAACGGGCACGGGTGTGTGCTGTTCAGGAGCTCTGCCATGTCTACGGGTCTCGGTTCGCTCCGCGCGCGCCTCAGCGCGGCTCTGTCATTGCTTCTCGGTATGCCGGCGGCGTGGTGCCAGCAGCTGCCGTCCCCCCAACCCGCGCCGGCGGAGCCGCTGCAGCAGCTGATCGTCACCGCCGCTCGGGTGCCGGAGCCCGAGGAGCAGTCGTTCTTCTCCTCGACGGTGCTGACGCGCGCCGACATCGAGGCGCGCCAGGTGTCCTCGGTGCAGGACCTGCTCGCGGATCTCGCCGGAATCAACATCGACAACTCCGGCGGTCTCGGGCAGCAGAGCTCGGTGTTCATCCGCGGCGCGGACTCCGACCACACGCTGCTGCTCATCGACGGCGTGCGCGTCGGCTCGGCCACACTCGGCATCGCGCCCTTCGAGATCATTCCGCTCGGGCAGATCGATCACATCGAGGTGGTGCGCGGCCCACGCTCGACGCTCTACGGCTCGGACGCGGTCGGCGGCGTCATCCAGATCTTCACGCGCCAGGCGGGCGAGCCCGGGGCGACGCTCGGCGGCAGCGCCATGACAGGCAGCTACGACACCCACGAGTTCGCCGGCTACGCGGCGGCGCGTGGCCGCGAGGCCTGGGGCAGCATTTCCGGCGACGTGCTTACCACCCGCGGCATCGCCGCCTGCCTGCCGTCGGCCTTCGCCGGCTGCTTCGACCCGACCGCCCCACAGGTTCCCGACGGCCACCAGAACCGCTCTGGCTCGTTGAGCGCCGGCGTGCGGCTCACCGATCAGCTCACGGCGTCGGCCGACGTGCTCTACACCCACGGCTGGACGGCGTTCGACGGCGCCGGCTTCGACGATCGGCTGGATTTCCAGGAGAAGGTGTTCACCGCGCACCTCGACCAGGCGCTCGCCGGCGGCTGGCACGTGCGGCTCATGGGGGGGCGCGACGAGGATGACGAGCGCGATTTTCTCGATCCCGCGCCCGTCGGCACGTTCGACACGGTGCGCAACAGCGCGAGTCTCCAGGCGGACGGCAAGCTCGGCGATGCGCTGCGGCTGATCAGCGGCGTCGACTACGAGGACGTGCACGTCGACAGCGACACGCCGTTTGCCGTGACCTCGCGTACCACGCGCGCGGTGTTAAGCGAGCTGCACGCGGACCTCGGCAGCTGGTCGGCGCTCGCGGGCGCGCGCTACGAGGACAACGAGCAGTTCGGCGCCCACTGGACCGAGAACCTCGGGCTCACGCGCAGCCTCGGCGAGGCCGTGCGCTTCATCCTCACCTGGGGCACGGCGTTTCGCGCGCCGACCTTCGATGAGCTCTACTTCCCCGGCTTCGGCAACCCGAATCTGAAGCCCGAGACTTCCCAGTCGTGGGAAGCGGGTCTCGACGGCGGGGAGGGGGCATTGCGCTGGTCGCTCCACGCGTACCAGACGACCATCGACCACGAGATCTCGATCGATCCGCTGACCTTCGTGCCTGTGAACATCGACAAGTCGCGCATCCGCGGCGTCGAGCTGCAGGGCGACTGGCACAGCGCCGACTGGGTCGTAGGCGGGCAGCTCACCGGACTCGAGCCGCTGAACGTCTCTGCCGGAGCCGAGTACGACGACCTGCTGCCCCGGCGCTCGCAACAGAGCGCCAGCGTCACCCTACGCCGCCTGCTGCGCACGGCTCCCTCGGGCGGCGCAGACGGGTCGGTCGGCGTGGTCGCGCGCTGGGAGGGCCGCCGCTACGACGACCTCGCGAACACGCTGCCGATGGGCGGCTACCTGACGGTCGACGTGCTGACACGGTGGAGGCTCGCGAGCGACTGGACGCTGGAAGCCAAGGCGGCAAACGTCTTCGACCGCAGCTACCAGACGGCTGCATACTATGCCCAGCCAGGCCGAAGCTACGGCGTCACCCTCCGCTATCGCTCGAGCCTGCACTAGGGAGAGGTCGACATGAGCGAGCCCGGCGCGGGACCGGCGCCGGGCGCGGCGCCGACCGAGAACGAGCGCACCTGGGGAATGCTGGCGCACCTCGCCGCCCTGGCGGGGCTCGTCATGCCACTCATCGGCAACGTGGTGGTGCCGCTCCTCGTCTGGCACAGCTGGCGCGACCGCTCGAGGTTCGTCGGCGAGCAGGCGCTCGAGAGCCTCAACTTCAACCTCTCGGTGTCGCTCGGCGCGGTGGTCTGCGGCGTGCTGACGCTGGTGTTCGTCGGCTTCCTGCTCGGCACGGCGCTGTTCGTCGCCTGGCTCGCTCTCACCCTCATCGCCGCGATCAAGGCGAGCGAGGGCGTGAGCTATCACTATCCGTTTTCGCTGCGGCTGGTGAAGTAAGACTCCGGGTGCAGCAGGGCATCCCTGGCTGACAAAATAGCAACTTAATTCAGCTACTTGTTAGCCGTTGACCTGCGTGTACTGTATGGGTTTACAGTATGCGCATGACCCGCATGAACGATCGTCCCCGCGCCCGCAAGGGCCACGGGGCTCTCACCAATCCGCCGCCGCGCTTCGACCTCCACCAGGTTACCGCAATCGATGACGGTTGGTATCAGGAGGAGGTACCCGACAGCGTTCCCACGACGCTCGAACCCGATCGCGCCCGCGGCGTGATTACGACGAACGAGTCCCCGGATATTCCGTTTGAGCAGTCGATCAATCCTTATCGAGGATGCGCTCATGCCTGCTCGTACTGTGCCTCACCTGAAACGCCGGTCCTGATGGCCGACGGAACGATGCGTGAGCTCGGGGCACTTAGCGTTGGCGATGCAGTCTTTGGAACGGAGCGGCATGGTGCGTATCGGCGCTACGTCAAGACCCGCGTGCTGGATCGCTGGTGCATCATCAGGCCCGCCCATCGCGTCACTCTCGCGGACGGAACGCGGCTGACGGTCGGAGGTGACCATCGTTTTCTCTCCGACCGCGGCTGGAAATTCGTGACCGGATCCGAACGGGGCCGGTCGCGGCGCCCCCACCTGACGACTCTCAACAAGCTGATGGGGACCGGTGGATTTGCCACGCCTGTTTACAAGGACCTCGAGTACCGCCGAGGTTATTTGTGCGGAATGATCCGTGGCGATGGTTATCTGGCGACTTACGTGTACAGGCATGGTAACCAGAGCGACGTCCTGAACCGATTCAGACTCGCCCTGTGCGATCTGGAGGCTTTGCAACGCACCAAGAGATGGCTCTCGTACGAATATGTCGAGACAAGACAGTTTGCCTTTGCCGCCGGTTCCGTTCGCCCAATGCAGGCGATCCGCGCGCAGAGTCGCGAGGCGGTTGGCCGCGTACGTGAACTGATTGCCTGGCCTGGCTCACCAAGCCGACACTGGCAGGCCGGATTCCTCGCGGGACTTTTTGACGCCGAAGGCAGCTATAGTCAGGGGATACTCCGTGTATCCAACACAGATCGACAGATTGTCGATTACTTCGTCCGTGCGCTGCGCGCCTTCTCTTTTCAGTTTGTCGTCGAGCATTTTGACCACCCGCGTGCAAAGCCCATCGACGTGATCCGCATAACAGGTGGATTGCGCGAGCACCTCAGGTTTTTCCATACTGTGGATCCGGCGATTGCACGCAAGCGGGAGATCGCTGGCCAGGCGCTCAAGAGCGCTGCCCAACTGCGCGTCGTCAGCATCGAGCCGCTCAACAAAGCGATGCGGCTCATCGACATCACAACCGGCACTGGTGACTACATCTCAAACGGCGTCGTCAGCCACAATTGCTACGCCCGCCCGAGCCATGCATACATGGGCCTCTCTCCCGGCCTCGACTTCGAGACGCGGCTCTTCTACAAGGCCGACGTGGCTAGGACTCTCGACTCCGAGCTGTCCCGAGCGGGCTATGTCTGCAAGCCCATCATGCTCGGCGCCAACACCGACCCGTACCAGCCCGTCGAGAAGCGCATGAAGGTGACGCGCTCGATTCTCGAGGTGCTCACGCGCACCCGTCACCCGGTGGCGGTCATCACCAAGAGCGCGATGGTCCTGAGGGACCTCGACCTCCTTACCGACTTGGCTCGCGACAAACTCGTGAGCGTCTCGGTGAGCGTCACGACCCTCGACGACGAGCTCAAGCGCAGGCTGGAGCCGCGGGCCGCCTCGCCGGCGGCGCGCGTGCGCACGCTCGCCGCGCTCGCCGCGGCCGGAGTACCCTGCGGCGTGATGGTCGCGCCCGTGATTCCGGCCATCACCGACCATGAGATGGAGCGCATTCTCGAGGCAAGTGCCGCAGCGGGGGTGCGCTGGGCCGGCTATGTGCTGCTGCGCCTGCCTTACGAAGTGAAGGACCTCTTCAGGGAATGGCTCGCCGAGCACTACCCCGACCGCGCCGCGCACGTCATGTCCCTCATCCACGAGATGCGCGGCGGGCGCGACAACGACCCGCGCTTTGGCTCGCGCATGCGCGGTACGGGACCGTACGCACAGCTGCTGCGCAGCCGTTTCAAGCTCGCCTGCCAGCGCCTGAAGCTCAACTCGACCACGCGCGGCGAGCTCGACACGACGCTGTTCCGCCCGCCGGGACCCGCCGGGGCGCAGCTGCGGCTCGGTTTGTAGGGGATCAGCTCGTAAGTATCCTGAGTCTTGCCGCAGTGCTCAGGCACTGGCTAAGCTGCCCCCAGAAGAACGCAGGCACGGTAACGGGGCATACGGATGTCAAACGGCCAGACCAGGGTCGCGTTGCTCGCCGGCGCGAGCGGCCTGACGGGCGGCTATGTGCTCGATGCGCTGCTCGGGGCCGCGGATTTTGGCCGGGTTATTGCCGTGACGCGCCGGCCGCTGGCGCGCGAGGACCCGCGACTCGCCAATCGCATCGTGCAGTTCGAGCGCCTGGAGGCGCAGCTGAAGGGCGTCACCTGCGAGGTCGCGCTGTGCTGCCTCGGCACGACGCTCGCGCGTGCCGGCTCGCGCGAGCGCTTCCGCGAGGTCGATGTCGACCACGTCGTGGCTTTCGCCCGCGCGGCGCTCGCCGCGCGGGCGCAGCGCTTAGTCGTCATGTCGAGCGCCGGCGCGGATCCCCGCTCGCGCAATTTCTATCTGCGCACCAAGGGAGAGATGGAGGAGGAGCTGGAAGGGCTCGGCTTTGCGGCGCTCGACATCCTGCAGCCCGGGCTGCTGCTCGGCTGGCGTCGCGAGATGCGCCCGCTCGAGCTCGCGGCTATGGCGTTGATGCCGCTCGTGAACCCCCTCCTGGTCGGCAAGCGTGCCGCCTTCCGCGGCATCTCCGCGCGCCAGGTCGCGGCGGCGATGGTCGGCGCGACCCGCTCGGGCCGCAAGGGTGTGCAACGCTACCTCAATCCGGGGATCGATGCGCTCGCGCGCGTTGCGCCGACGCGGGCTGCGGCGACCTCGGCGGGCAAGGGCGCCGGCACCCGCTGATGCATCGGGCGCGCCGCGCACGTGCGTGGGGCGCCCTGGCTGTTGGGATGGTCGCGCTCGCGAGCTGCGCCAGCCATGCGCGCCGACCGAGCCCGCGCCCCGATACCGGGGCTGCCATTGCCGCCCTCGCGATCTCGCTCGTCGGGGCCCCGTACCACTTCGGCGGCGCGGACGCCGCAGGTTTCGACTGCAGCGGGCTCGCGTTCTACGTGCATGAGCGTGTCGGTCTCACCGTTCCGCGGACCGCCAGCGAGCAGCGGCGCGCCGCGCACGCCGTGCCGCTCGCCCGGCTCGCGCCCGGCGATCTCGTGTTCTTCCACATCCATGCACGCGGGGTCGATCACGTGGGTGTCTACGCCGGATCCGGGCGCTTCATTCACGCGCCCCGCGCCGGCAGCGCGGTTGCGTACGGCGACCTGAGCGAGGACTACTACCGCGCGCGCCTGGTGAGCGCCGGCCGCTTCTGGGCCGCTTCTCCGGCAGCAAGTGCCCCGCACTGAGACCTGCAGTGAGACATAAAGACGCCGCGCGGGGTGCCGCACCATATGTCAAGCTGATGCGCCTTCGCGCAACGCGGCACTTGACTGCAAACCGCGACGCCCTTGACACTTGAGCGGTTTCAAGGGCAAACCCGTCGAAAGACGGGGACGCAAAGCCACCGGTCTAACGGACGTAAGGGTTCCTACGACGGCGGGGCTGCAACGCTCGCGCAGCGAAAAGCGCGACGCTCGCACTCCCTTTCCCGTCGCAAATCCCTAAAGTCCGGTATGCCGGGGACCTTATCAGGGATTGTTCGAGTTCCGGGGAAGCTATGACATCACTGCCAGAGCTGGCTGCCGACACAACGTCCGGCGCCACTACCGGCGAATCGGGGCCGTCTGCCTCAGCGGCGGGCCCGTTCGTCCTGAATCTGTGCTCATCGACCACGCCGATGGCTTTGGCGCAGACCGAACTGCCCGAGCTCAAGCGTTTCAAATTCTTCGTGAGCCGCCGTTTCGAGGAGGGCCGCGAGCGGTTTCGGCTGCACATGGGTTACTTCGCGACGCGGGCCGAGGCCGAGGAGTGGCTGAGCGTCGTGCGCGAGATCTACCCCGGCGCATGGGCCGGTGAGGCGCCCGGCCGCAAGCTGCGCGCGCGCGCCGCCGCGGCCGCCGCCGCCCAGGCACAGCACGCCGCCGGCCCGCAGTCGCGCACCACCCTCGACCCTGCCCGGACGGCCACTCGCGTCGCGGTGCCCAAGCGCCCGCCGCCGGCACAGGCCGCGCCGCCTCCTTCGATTCGGGTGCCGGTGGTCCACGCCGCCCCGCAGGCCGCGTACCGCGCCGCTCCGCGTTCCGCGCCGCTCACGAACACCGCCTTCCCGCCGCCACAGCCGGCCGCGCGAGTCGCGCCCGCCGCCCCGCTCCTGCGTCACGTACCCACTGCGGCCCCCGCCGCTGCGAGCGCGCGCCCCCGAGCTCCGGTGCCCACGCAGCCCGCCGCGGCGAGCCGGCCCCGTCCGGCCGCGCCGCGCCCGCAGGCGACGGCACCCGCCGGCGCACGCCCCGGCGTGCCGCACCGCGCACCGGGGAAACCCGCATACCAGGATTCGAACGTGCGTGAAGTCCTCGCCGCTCTCGGCGAGACCAGTACTACCGGCGAGACGCGCCTGATGAAGGCGCCGGTGCTGCCGCGCAAGGCTCCTCCCGCCGAGGGCACGCTGAGCGACACCCAGGTCCTGCGGGTCCTGGAGGAGCGGCGCCCCGGGGAGGGCGAGCGGCCCGGTGAAATCCAGGCGAACAACATTCCGCTGCTCAAGCCCGATGACACCGGCACCCGCAAGGCTCTCAAGGAAGCCGTCATCAACAACGCGCCGGTGTGGTTCGCCGTGCAGCTGCACTGGTCGGTGCAGCCGGTCGAGCTCGAGAAGGTGCCGCCGCTCGCTATCTTCAGCGCCTATACCCTTTATACGGTCGAAGGCAGCCGCGAGGGCCGGCACTGGTACGGCCTGCGTCTCGGGTTCTTCAGCGATGCGATCTCCGCCAAGCAGGTGGCCTATTACGTGCGCTCCGAGTTCGGCTCGGTGGCGGTCGTGCCCGTGAGCCCGCAGGAGCGGGCGCGCGCCAGGGACGATGAGAATGGAGGGGCCGCGGTGCCGTCCGCGCCCGGGGTTGCGCGCCGCACGGAGCCGGAGGAGTTCAAGCTCCACGACGCCGACCATGACGTGCAGCAGCTCCCCGCCCGACGAGCCGCCGCGCCCGCCGCAAAGCCCGCCGCGCCGCGTGCCGCGAAGCCGCGTACCCGCGCCGCCGGCCGGGTTGGGATCCGCGATCGCCGCTCCGGGCCGACGCTCGAGGAAACGCTGGAGATCCTCGGTGCGAGCGAGCTCAGCATCGACTCCGGACGGGGCGAGGTCCTCAACGACACCGGCGTGCGGCACCTGCAGGTCCAGGTGCAGAAGAACTCGCCGTTCTCGCGGCTGCTGGAGCGGTTGAGCGAGCGCGTCAGGAAGACCTAGACCTGCAACGGTCCGGCAAATTTCTCCTGATCCTGGCGCTCGCGCTGCCGCCTTTCGCTGTACTGATGATCTATGCGCTGACTTCGGTCTTCGGGGCGCCGTCCATCGGACTGAAATGCTCGCGGCTCGAGGGCCGGGCACTGTGCCAGGTGCAGCAGTCGAGCTTGTTCGGAATCGGCGGCAATTCGGGCTTGATTCCCGAGTCGGAGATTGTCCGGGCCCGGGCGGAGCGACCGGCCGGTGGCGGGGGTCGGCGGGGCGGCAGCTACCGGCTGCTGCTCGACCTCAAATCCGGCGGCTATCCTTACCCGGTGCTCAGCGACCAGTCGTTCGGCGTCGTACAAGCCCAGGCCGATCGACTCAACGGCTATCTGGCCGACCCCAGGGCGACCGCCATCGAGCTGCGCGAGAGACTCTGGCTGTCAGTTCTCGTACCGTTCGCTCCCATTGCGCTCGTCCTCGGCATCTGCGGCGTCGCCACGCTCGTCAGACGGCGTCGCCACGCCGGCGTTGCGGACGCTGCGGGCTGAGGCTTAGCGCTTACCGAACAGCCGCTCGAGCTCCGAGCGCGCCTTGTCGACCTCGGCCGTGTTGGGCGGGGTGTAGGCGCTGGAACGCGGCTTGAAATGATCGCAGAAGTTGGCGCGCGTCTTGTCGCCCACCTCCTCGGCCGTCGGCTCGCGGCAGTGCTTGGCGACGCGCGTGTCGTACTCGACGCACA
>DASXKA010000180.1:0-2544 GCA_036497085.1 Steroidobacteraceae bacterium
TCGAAGTGCAGCGGCGGGTGCTGCGAGGCGCGGTCTGCGGGGGAGAGCCCGAAGTAGCTCGTCGCCCACTCGAGGAATCGCAGCACGCTGGAGTGCGTGATCATCACTCCCTTGGGCTGGCCGGTGGAGCCCGAGGTGAAGAGGATCTGCGCGAGGTCCGTGTCGTTGTTCATGCCCGGCGGTGCGCTCACGGGCAGCGCCGCGAGATCCGCGGCTGTGAATGCTGGGGTGAGCTCCGCCTGCGGCGGCGCGCCGGCGTCGAGCCAGCCGAGGAGCGGGGGCCGCTCGAGGGTCGCGCACGTGAGCGTCGCGCGCAGCTGTGCGGCGGTCTGGCGCGTCGCCAGGATCGAATGGCAGCCGCACACTTCCAGCATCCGTGCCAGTCGCGCGGGAGGGCCGGCCGGGTCGAGCGGCACGTAAGCCGCGTCCGCCTTGAGGGTACCGACGAGGCAGGCGATCGCCGCTGGTGTCTTCGGCATCAGCAGGGCGACACGATCTCCACGGCGGCAACCGAGCTCGCGCAGCATGTGCGCGAGACGGTTGCTCGACGCCTCCAGTTCGCCGTACGTCAGTTCGCCGTCCTGCGAGACGATCGCCCGGGCTTCCGGGCGGGTAAGAGCCCGTTCGCTGATGGCCGTCTGCAGCAGACGGCTCATGCCGCGAGCGAGTCGCCGGCGGCTCCGAAGGCGGCGCCGATGTGCCGCAGCTCTTCCGCGGCCGCCGGGACATCGAGCACGAACGTCCGGTAGCCCGCCTGCACGTAGCCGGCAATGGCGTGGGCCACCCTCGAATAGCTCCCGACGAGGTACGGACAGAAGGTCTTGTAGTTCTTGAAGGGCACGAGCCAATAGGGGTTGTGCGCCCCGGCCGGCGTCTCGCCGAGCTCGGAGAGCTGGCGGTGCCAGGCCGAGTCCGAGACTTTCATCGCCAGCTCGTGGGCGAGTTGGCCGTGGCGGTCGGGCGGAAAGCGTGCATGCGCGACGCGCCAGGCCTCCGCGTCCGCGCTGCGGGCGATGATGCCGATGCGGATGCCGCGTGAAGCGACGCTGGGCGTCGTATCACGGGCGCAGTCGGCTGCTGGCTTCGGGTACTCGATCGCGGTGGCGCCGAGCCGCAGTGCTGCCGCCATGCCGGCCTCCGAGGAGCCAGACACCAGGATGCCGGGCAGCAGCTCGGGCGGTACGCGTGGTGTCAGCCTGAGATTCTTCACCCGGTAGTGAGTGCCGCTGAAATTGACAGGATCCTCCGATTGCAGGAGCTGCTGGACGATGGTCGTGTATTCGATCAGCCGCTCGTAGCGCTGGTCGTGCGGCGTGCGGTCGTCGAGCGCGGCAAGGTCGGTCGCAAAGCCGCCCGCCACCATGTTGAGATACACGCGCCGGCCGTGGAGGAAAGCGAGGGAGGCGACCATCTTGGCGACGCTGTAGGGATGCATGTACACGGGCTGCACCGCGACCAGGGGACACAGATTCTGTGTGGCGCTGATGATCGTCTGCGCGACCAGCCAGGCGTCCACCTGCCCGTTATCGGTGTAGACCAGGATCCCTTCGCACCCGGCGTCCTCGCTCCAGCTGGCGATTTCCTCCACCTGCTCGAGGTAACTCTCCGGGCTCGCGGTCAGTGAGGGCGGGCAGGTCGAGAAGACTCTGATGCGCGAGGCGGCGGACATGGTGACCCCTTTGACCGGTCATGGCGCGGTAACGGCTCTGGCGTGACCCTAAGGGGGATGGACTCAATTGCGTGCGGGTGCGCCAGCTCCCCGGCTGGTCCATTCGGACTAGCGACATCCAGAGGCAGTGACATTTGTAGCGAAATGACTACGTGCAGACGGTGCATCGCGACACCCGGATGGTGATCCGACGATAGTGGCCTGATTTCACACGCACTACGATGGCGGCACGTCGGCGCGCCGTTACCTGGGTCGCGACGGCGCGGTGTACGCGGGGGGAGGCTCGATGAATGACGTTGCTTATGTTCCCGAGGCTCGTGATCAGCGCGAAGCCCCCGAACAACGCAAGGCTCGCGATCAACGCGAGATCCTCGATCAGCGCGCGCTGCTTGGCGCGCTGCGCGCGCTCCGTAAGGGCGACTTCACGGTGCGGCTGCCGCTCGATCTCACGGGGGTCGACGGTGAGATTGCGCAGGTCTTCAACGACGTGGCCGATCTGAATACGGCGATGAGCGAGGAGCTCGCGCGCGTGTGCGAGGCCGTGGGCAAGGCGGGTGAGATCAACCGCAGAATGCGGGTCGCCGGGGCGGTCGGCTCGTGGGCGAGCAAGGTCGAGTCCGTCAACACGCTCATCGCCGACCTGATGCGCCCGACCACCGCCGTCGCCGGCGTGATCGAGTCGGTGGCCAACGGCGATCTCTCGCAGCGCATGCTGTTCGACATCGACGGCCTGCCGCTACGCGGCGAATTCCAGCGCATCGGCAAGATCGTGAACACGATGGTGGACCAGCTGAACGGCTTCGCGTCCGAGGTGTTGCGCGTGGCGCGCGAGGTGGGCACCGAGGGCAAGCTCGGCGGCCAGGCACAGGTGCCGG
>DASXKA010000181.1:0-9725 GCA_036497085.1 Steroidobacteraceae bacterium
CAGCAGCGCAACGTGCCCGTAGGCGGGTGCCCTGAGGCCGAGAGCCTCGAGGATGAGCAGCTGCCGTGGCGTATTGGTGAGGTGATCCTCGCCGCGCAGCGCCAGCGTCACGCCCATCGAGGCATCGTCGACGGCGTTGGAAAAGAAAAACGCGGCCGAGCCGTCCGCACGCCGCACCACGAAGTCGCCGATGTCATCGGTCGCGAAGCTCTGCGGCCCGTGCACCAGGTCAAGCCACTCGACCCGCACCCCGGCGGGGACGCGGAAGCGCAGCGTGGCGGGCAGCCCCTCACTCGAGCGCCGGGCGCGCTCATCGGGTGACAGGTCGCGGCAGGTTCCGGCGTAGCGCGGCGGCCTGCCGGCGGCGAGCTGCGCGCGGCGTGCGAGCTCGAGCTCGAGGGGCGTGCAGAAGCAGGGGTAGACGGCAGCACGGCGCTCGAGCTGCGCGAAATAGCCGGCATAGAGCGCGCGGCGCTCCGACTGGCGGTAGGGGCCGAGCGCATCCTCGCGATCGGGGCCGGCGTCCCACTCGAGGCCGAGCCACTTGAGATCCGCCATCAGCGCCCCGGTATGGGCCGCGAGGCTGCGCTCGCTGTCGGTGTCCTCGATGCGCAGGATGAAGCGGCCGCCCCCGTGGCGCGCGAGCAGCTCATTGAAGAGCGCGGTGCGCGCATTCCCCAGGTGCAGCTCGCCGGTGGGGCTCGGAGCGAAGCGGGTGACCGGCGGCGGGCTCATTGACCCCATGGTAAGGGATTGGGGCGAAACGCAACAAAGGCGCAGGCGCCCGGCAGGCAGCGCTGTCGCGGACCCGCGCCGCGGCTTAGAATCCGGCGCCGCGCGACCTCTTTACCGCGCGTGAACAGAGGAGGATCGATGCCCGTCAAGCTCCGCGCACCCCTCGCCGCCGCTGCGCTGCTCCTCGGCCTCGCCTGCCTCACCGGCACGGCAGGTGCCGAGGAACAGACCACCCAGGTGCGCGTGGTCACCAACATGGGTGATTTCGTCATCGAGGTGCGCCCCGAGCGCGCGCCGCTCACCGCCGCCGACTTCCTGCGCTATGTGAAGGAAGGCTTCTACACCAACACGCTGGTCCACCGCGTGGTGCCGAACTTCGTCATCCAGGGCGGCGGCCACGATGCCACCACCATGAACTTGAAGACCACCCACGAGAACATCGTCAACGAGTCGGGCAACGGCCTGCAGAACAAGCGCGGCGCCGTCGGGCTGGCGCGCAGCACCTCGCCCCATTCGGGCAACGCCGAGTTCTATGTAGACCTCGTCGACAACCCGGACCTCGACCCGGTGCCGACCCGCTGGGGTTACGCGGTATTCGGTCGCATAGTGCAGGGGATGGACGTCATCGACAGGATCGGCGAGACGCCGACCGGAGCGGCGGGACCCTTCAAGCAGGACGCGCCCTTGAAGCCCGTCATCATCGAGAGCGTGACGGTGGTGGCGCCCACCACCGCGGCCCCCGCGGCGCAGCCGGTGACGCCGGCCGAGCCGAAGATCCTGTCGCCGAAATAGCTGCCCGGCGTCCGGCGGTCCGCGATGGCGCACCTCTTCGTCTCGGACGTGCACCTCGGCGCGGATTCCGCGGCCGCGATCGGACAGTTCCTCGAGTTCCTCGGTACGCACGCCGCGCGCGCCGAGACGCTCTACATTCTCGGCGATCTCTTCGAGAGCTGGGTGGGCGATGATGACCGCAGCGATGCCGCGCAGCGGGTATGCGCGGCGCTCCTCGCGCTCACCCGGGGCGGCGGTGTGCCCTGCTTCGTGCTGCACGGCAACCGCGACTTTCTCCTCGGCGCGGGCTTCAGCGCGCGCAGCGGCTGCCGCCTCCTCAGCGATCCGGTAATCGCCGACCTCGACGGCGAGCCGGTGCTGATCACGCACGGCGATGCGCTCTGCACCGACGATCACGCCTACCAGGAGCTGCGCAGCATCGTGCGCCAGCCCTACTGGCAGCGGCGCTTCCTCGCCCTGCCGCTCGAGCACCGCGAGCTGCTCGCCGACGAGGTGCGCGCCGGCAGCCGCCGGCACACGTCGCACACCGTGCCGGCCATCATGGACGTGAATGCGCAGGCCGTGGAGCGTGCCTTCCGCGCCGCGGGCGTGCGGCGCATGATCCACGGCCACACCCACCGCCCCGGCGTGCACGACCTGATGCTCGACGGCGCGAGCGCCCAGCGCCTCGTGCTCGGCGCCTGGTACGAGCAGGGGAGCTACCTGAGCTGCGCGCGCGGGAGCTTCGAGCTGCGCGCCTTGCCGCGGTAGCGGAATCCGTCAGCCAGTTGTCCGTTGCCAGAACTCGCCCGGCTTGATGATGGCGATACCCTGAAACTCGCCGAGCGCGAGCAGGTCCTTGTCCACCGTGACCAGGATCGATGCGCCGCCCGCGACAGCAGTGCCGAGGACCGGGACATCGCTGGGATCACGGCAAACGCCAGGCGGAAGGTCAGCCGGCTCGACCGTAGTTGCCGCCCTCTCCAGGAAGCGGCGCAGCTGACGCACTTCCCTCTCGGGGAAGGTGAATTTATCGGTGAGCTTGCGACCGAGCTCCCCGGCAATGAAGTCGGACATTACCAGCTCGTGATGGGTCAGCACGTCCTCGAGGAGTTCGGCGCACACGCCCGCTCGGCTGATCGAGGCAGCGATCAGCACCGAGGAATCGAGAACGACTTTCACGACCTGTCGAGGACGCGGAAGACATCATCATCGGTGTGTATTCCCTGAGCCTGGGCTCTTCGCACGAGCTTCGCGCGCAGGCGCTGAAACTCCGACACTGCCAGGAACCTGCGCAGAGCTTCCCGAGCCAGATCGCTCTTGGAGACGCCGGCGGCGGTACTCTGCCGCTCGAGCGCCTCGTCCAGCTCGTCAGGAACCCGCAGCGTGATGGTGGCCATGTATTACAATGTAATACACGATCGATAGGTCCGCAACTTGTCTTCAACTGCGGGCCGGGACGCCGGGGCGCGGGCGCATCCTTCGCCCGCGCCCATCGGCTCGGGGGAGCTTCAGTTGCTCTGCGGGACGGCAGCGGGCGCCCCGGGCGGCGGGCCGCGATGGCCGAAGCCGTGGTGCATCTGCTGCAGCGTCTGGAATTTCTTCAGCTGCGCCGGCGAGAGCACGCCGGAGAGCTTCGTCACCGTGTCCTGGTTGATCTGCTGACGGGCCGCCTTGAGCGCCTGGAAATCAGGCTTGCCGCCCGCCGCCTTGGTCTGCTCGAAGAGCGCCTTCATCTGCGCATGCTCGCCCTCGAGGATGGTCGCGACCTGCGGCTTCTGCGCATCCGTCAGGTCGAGCAGAATCGCGAGCTTTTCCATGTGGCTCGCCTGGTTGCCGGGGCCCATGCTCCCGGCGAGCACCGCGCCCGCCCATAACACGGCCAGTGCCACGACCGCTGTCTTCATCAACGCTTTCATGAACGATCTCCTCACGCGGGCGCGTGAACGTCAGGTTTGCCCGCACGATCAGCCTAACCGCCGCCCGCCACGGCGCCGTGAGCAAGTGTTAGGGAGTGTCGGGTCGCGCCCGGGCGAGGCATCAGCGGCGCCGCGGCAGCCGTAGCGCCGCCTCGAGGCCCCCCTGCGGGAGGTTGACGAGGATGAGCGTGCCGCCGTGCGACTCGGCGATATCGCGGGCGATGGTGAGCCCGAGGCCGGTGCCGCCGCTGTCGCGGTTACGCGAGTGCTCGAGCCGGTAGAACGGCTCGAATACCCGCTCGAGCTCCCCGTGCGGAAGGCCCGGCCCCGCATCGCGCACTCGGATGACGAGCTCGCCATCGTCCTCGACGATGACGTCGGCGCGTGTACCGAAGTTGACCGCGTTGGAGATGAGATTCGTCAGGCAGCGCTTGAGTGCCTGCGTCTTGCCGGTGAAGGGCGCGAGCGCCCGCCCGCTCACCGCCACCGCCGCACCCATCTCGACGAAAGCCTTCCGCACTCCCTCGAGCAGCTCGTTCACCTCGACCGGCCCCACCGGCTCGCCGTCGTCGAGTCCGCGGAACAGCGACAGCGCCTCGCGCACCATCAGCTCCATCTCGCTCAGCTCCTTGACCATGCGCGCCTGCAGCGCCGCGTCCTCGAGCGTCTCGGCCTGCAGCCGCAGGCGCGTGAGCGGCGTCTTCAGGTCATGCGACATCGCCGCCAGCACGCGGCTGCGGCTGTCGAGATAGCGGCGCAGGCGATCCTGCATGGTGTTGAAGGCGCGCGCCGCATCGCGCAGCTCGCGCGCGCCCGCTTCGGGGAGCTTCTCCGGGCGCACATCGCGGCCGACGCTGTCGGCGGCCCGCGCGAGCGCCGAGAGCGGCCGGGTGATGCTGCGCGCCGTGACGTACAGGGCGACCACCAGGATCACGAGCAGTAGCGTCAGGTTGAGCCGCAGGTTGCGCGGCAGCGGCGCCCCGCCCGGCATGCGCGTAACGCGAAAGAGCTCGGTGCCGCCGTCCGGGAAACGCACCCCCACGTCGTAACGCTGCGCGCTGTCCCGGTGCGCGGCGATCTCGCGCGCCTCGTAGAACGGCACCGGCAGCGCGATCGCCGGGCGGCTCACATCGAGCGTGCGGCCGACCGTCACTTCGTAGCCGGCACCGAGCGCCGCCTGCACCTGCTCGCGCAGCGTGCGCTCGAAATCGCTGAGTACCGGCAGCCGCACGAAGGTGCGGCCCCGGTCGAGCAGGTTGCGGGCCGAGCGCGGCGGGTCGTCTGCCGGCGGCGGCGGGAGCGAGGGAGGCGCGCCGCGCGGGCCCGGCAGCTGCGCCACCGCGGTGGCGCGCTCCGCGGCGCCGAGCGGCGCGAGCATCTGCACGGTCTCGCTGATGCGCCGCGTCCATTCGCGCACGCTGCTCTGCAGGACGAAGCTCTCGCGCTCCTCGGCGATCAGCACCAGGCCCGCCGCCTGGGCGATGAGCACCGCGACCACCGTCGCGGCGATCAGCCGGCCGAGGAGCGACTGGGGCCAGAGCCTCAGGCGCAGCGCATGGGAGGGCTCACTGGCTTTCGACGCTGACGCCGACGACATAGCCCTCGCCATAGACGGTCTTGATGATCTGCGGCGCGCGCGCATCGTCGCCCAGGATCTGCCGCAGACGGCTGATGCGCACGTCGATGCTGCGGTCGAAGGGATCGGCGTCGCGCCCGCGCAGGAGCTCCGTGAGCTGGGCACGCGTCAGCACCCGGTTGCCGGCCGCGAGCAGTACCGCGAGCAGCCGGTATTCGGCGCCGCTCAGTGCCACGTCCTTGCCCTCGGCGTCGGTCAGCGTGCGGGTGATGGTGTCGAGCCGCCAGCCGCCGAAGATGAAGGAGCGCACCGTCTCGGGTGAGGGATCGCGCGGGGCGTGGGCCGAGCGGCGCAGCACCGCCTTGATGCGCCCGAGGAGCTCACGTGGGTTGAAGGGCTTGGCGACGTAGTCGTCGGCGCCGAGCTCGAGACCTACGATCCGGTCGACGTCCTCGCCGCGGGCGGTGAGCATGATGATCGGCAGTTGTGAGCGGCCGCGGAGCTCGCGGCAGAGCGAGAGCCCGTCCTCCCCGGGCAGCATGAGATCGAGCACCAGCAGGTCGACGTGCGAGCGCTCGAGCACGCGGCGCATCTCCCTGCCGTCCGGGACGGCGGTGGTGCGGAACTCGTGCTTCTCGAGGTACTGGGCGAGGAGCCCGCGGATCTCGCGGTCGTCGTCGACGATCAGAAGGTGCGGACGGTCGTTCATGTGCACTCGTTGCCTCTCGCGCAAAGCGAGGATACCGGGCGAACAGACAGGGGAGACGGGATTTCGTGCCCGGGAGGCTTGTAACAAAGTGTCAGTTTACGGCCGGCGGACCGGAGTGAAAACGCAGGTCCGGATCGGGCGTGGTGGCGAGCTGCGCCTCGAGGGCGGCGAGCCCGGCGAGGCGCGTTCGCCACTCGGACGGTGCGCGTTCACGCGCGAAACCCAGGTAGAGCTCGAAGTGCCGTGCCTCGGAGCTCGCGAACTCCCGATAGAGCGCGGCGAGCGGTGTCGGCAGGCGCCCGGCAAGCAGCGCGAAACGCTCGGCTGAGCGGGCCTCGATGAGCGCCGCGGCGAGCAGCAGGTCGAGCTTGCGCTCGGGGTGCGTGGTGCGCATGGCGCGGCGCAGCTCGTGGGCGTAGCGGCCGGGGCGCTGGCGCACCGCGCGGATCGCGAGCTGGCGCATCGCGCGGTGCACCTGCTCGAAGTGCCTGAGCTCCTCGCGCGCCAGGCGTGACAGGGCGAGCACGAGCGCGGTGTCCTCGGGGTAGGCGAAGATCAGCGCGAGTGCGCTCGAGGCTGCCTTCTTTTCGCAGTTGGCGTGGTCGACGAGCAGCTCCGGGAGCCGTACCGCCGCCGCCTCGATCCAGGCGGGCGGCGTCGGCGCGCACAGGATCGACTGCGGCAGCGGCTCCGGCCCGAGCCGCGCTCCCGCCGCGCTCATGTGCGCGCCTCCCATGCCAGCCACTCGCCGAGCGCGCGCGCGAGCGCCTGCGCCGCCTCGGCTGCGCTCGCGAAACGGTCGGCCGGTGACTTGGCGAGCAGCCGCTCGGCGAGCGGCTGCAGCGGGGCCAGGTGGTCCGGCAGGCGCGGGATCGGCTCCTTGCGGTGCTTGTAGACGATGGCCATGGGATTGTCGGCGCGGAAGGGCTTCTCCCCGGTGAGCATCTCGTAGAGCAGCACGCCAAGGCTGTAGAGGTCGCTGCGCGCATCGATCGGCTCGGCGTGACCCTGCTCAGGGCTCATGTAGTGCGGGGTACCGAAGATGGTGCAGCCGTCGGTCGCATCCGCGCTCAGCGCCGTGTCCTTGGAGAGTCCGAAGTCGATGAGCGCGATGGTGCCGTCGGTGCGCAGCATCACGTTGCCCGGCTTCAGGTCCCGGTGCAGCACCCCGGCGGCGTGCACCCGCTCGAGCGCCCGCGCCACCTCGATGGCATAGAGCAGCGCCTCGCGCGGCGTGAGCCGCGCGGCACGCATGCGCCGGCGCAGGTCGCCCATGGGAAAGTATTCCATGACGAGCCACGCGTGCTCATCGCTGATACCGAGATCGTGGAGCCGCGCCACGCCCGGGCCCGCGATGCGCTGCACCAGGTCGTACTCCTGGAGGAAGCGTCCGAAGATGTCGCCCGGGTCGCGCTCTTCCTGCCGGTCGCGCGCCACCTTGAGCGCCACCAGCGTGCCGGCGCGCTCGCTCTCGCCCACGTAGAGATCGGTGAGCGCGCTGGATGCCAGCCGGCGGATGCGCCGGTAGCCGCGGATGAAGGCATCGCCGAAGCGCTGCGACTCGCGGCCGGCGCTGCTCGAGCGCCACACCGCGCGTGCGTGCGCCGCCCGCTGCTCGGCCGCGATCAACACGCGCTGGAACTCCTCCCCCTCGAGCTCCGCCCCGGTCAGCGACCAGAAGCCGAGCCCTGCCGTCTCGCTCCCGACGATCGAACCGGTACGCTGCCCGAGGAGCACGAGCGGAGCAAAGCCGGCGCGCGCGGCAAGCTCGCGCGCCCACGCGACGCCGCGCCCGCCCGGCCATGCGTCGGCGAGCAGCACGGCGTCGTAGCCTTGCGCGAGGAACTCGGGCGCGAGCGACCCCTGCGACACGGGACTGTGGACGGTGAGGCTCGCCTGGGCCCGCCAGGCGGCGAGTCGCTCACGGATCTGCGCGCAGCGGCGCGCGTCTTCATCGATCAACAGCACCCGCATGGGGGCGCGATTAGAGCATGCGGGCCCGCGGCCCGCCACGCCGCGCGCCCGCGAGCCCCGCGACCGCCTGCAGCGGCAGCTTAAGTCCAATCACGAGATCCCCGACGTTGGTGCCCGTGGGGCCCAGATGCAGGAGATCCCCACTCGCGGCGAGTGCCGCGCCGGAATCGGCCCGCGCGAGGCAATCGTCCACGTCGAGCCCATCGAGCGCCACGCGCGCGCAACTCTCGGCGTCGACCAGCGCGCCGGCATCCTCGGTGACCCCATCGGTGCCGTCGGTCCCGGCAGCGAGCAGCAGGAGGTCCGCCTGGCCGGCGATGAGACGGGCGGCGGCGAGCGCCAGGTGCTGGTTGCGCCCGCCTTTGCCGGGATTCGGCGGCAGCTGCACCGTCGACTCCCCGCCCCACACGCACACCTCACTCGGCGCGAGCTGCAGCTCGTGTGCGAAGCGCGCCGCGAGCCGCAGCGCGTCGTCGTCGAAGCGCCGCCCCGGCGCGTGCACCGACAGCCCGCGCGCGCGCGCCGCCGCCGCCGCGCCGGCGACCGCCTGGTCGACGGAGGCGACCACCGTGCGCTCGACACGATCCACGCCCTCGCTGGCGGGACCCAAGAGACCCGAGCCGATCACCCTCGGGTCATCGCCCGGCACGTCGGATACGAACAGGGCGCGCGCCGGACGCCCCGCCAGGCGTGCGGTGAGCCGGCCGCCCTTGATGCGCGAGAGCGCGATGCGCCGGGCATTGAGCTCGCCGATCGCGGTGCCGGCGGCGAGCTCGCGGGTCGTGAAGCTCTCGAGGTCGGCGAGCGCGAGGTCCGGCCGCAGCACCTCGACGAGACTCGAGGCGCCGCCCGAGATGAGAAAGAGCGGCTCGACTTCCGGCGGCAGCGCCTCGACCCAGCGCAGCAGCCGCTCCCCGGCCGCGAGCGAGCGCTGATCCGGAACGGGGTGCGAGCTCGCGATCGTCTCGACGCCGCGCGCACCCTCAAGCTCCGGCGGGGTGTGCCCTTGACGGCTGATGATGAGGCAGCGCGCGATCCGCTCGCCGAGCGCATCCCGTGCGCCGAGAACCATGGCGGGCGCGGCCTTGCCGACCGCGGCGACCCACACGGGGCCCGCGGTCGCGGGCGCCTGGGCCGCGCCGCCGGAGGAGAGCGCCTCGCGCACACAGCGGCGGCCGTCGACGCAGGCGAGCGCCGCCTGCAGAAGGCTCAGCAGTAATTCGCGCCGTGGGTCGCCCGCGGGACCCAGCTCAGCTCCCGCGCACCACTTTGAGCTTGCGCCGCTCGCGGCGCGCGAGCTTGGCGGCGTCCGAGCGCTCGTCCTGGAGGCGCTCGAGGTATTGCGGTGTCACGTCACCGGTGACATAGACGCCGGAGAAGCACGAGGTGTCGAATTCCTCGATGCGCGCATCCTCGTGCTTGCAGGCCGCGATGAGATCGTCGAGGTCCTGGTAGACGAGCCAGTCGGCCCCGATGAGGCTCTGGATCTCCTCCACGGTGCGCCCGCTCGCCACGAGCTCGCTGACCGCCGGCATGTCGATCCCGTAGACGTTCGGGAAGCGCACCGGCGGCGCCGCGGAAGCGAAATACACCTTGGCCGCGCCCGCCTCGCGCGCCAGCTCGATGATCTGCGCCGAGGTGGTGCCGCGCACGATCGAGTCGTCGACCAGCAGCACCGTCTTGCCGCGGAACTCGAGGTCGATGGCGTTCAGCTTGCGGCGCACCGATTTCTCGCGCTCCTGCTGCCCCGGCATGATGAAGGTACGGCCGATGTAGCGGTTCTTGATGAATCCCTCGCGGTACTTCACGCCGAGCCGTTGTGCCAGTTGCAGCGCACTGGTGCGGCTCGTGTCGGGAATGGGGATCACCACGTCGATGTCGTGGCTTGGGCGCTCGCGCAGGATCTTGTCGGCGAGACGATCGCCCATGCGCATGCGCGCGCGGTAGACGGAGATGTTGTCGATCTTCGAGTCCGGCCGGGCGAAATACACGTACTCGAAGATGCACGGGGCATGGCGCGAGGTCGCTACGCATTGTTGCG